>NZ_JBVVQF010000011.1:97888-188706 GCF_055811815.1 Mesorhizobium sp. WSM4836 | reverse complement strand
CCGGCGGCGTCATCGGCACCGGCGAGCGCTTCGGACTGATCCGCTTTGGCTCGCGCGTCGATGTATTCCTGCCCTCGCCCCCCCCCCCCCCCCGCGCGGGGGGGCCGGCCCCCGGGGGGGGGGGGGGGGGGGGGCGCGCCCCCCCCCCCACGGAGAGGGGCCTTCCTTTAGGTGCCCTCCCCCACGCCTCTTTCCTGGAACCGGATTCCCCGCCCCCGCATTTCCTTAACCGGGAGGCGAAGGAGCGCGGCATGAAAGCTTTGTTCGCAATCTTTGGCGGCTTCGTCCTGACGCTCGCCGTATTCGCCAGCGGTCTGGCCTTCGCCACCTGGCTACTGATAGCCAAGCCGGTGCGGCCGGCCGCCCCGGCCTCCAGCGTCGCCGAACTGTGGGCCAAGGATCCGCGCCCGGTGAACCCGGCCTCGCAGCGCCTCGAGCGCCTTCCCGCCCGCCCGGTCCCCGTTCCCACCTCGGAAGTTGATCGCACCTCCAAACCCGCCGACACCGCCGCAGCTTCGACACCCGACACCACCGCCACCGGCTCCATCAAACCGGCGATGGAAGAGCAGCAGACGCTGCCCGCCGCCCATGTCGAATGGTGCGCCAGCCGCTACCGCTCCTACCGGCCGGACGACAACCGCTACACGTCCTACAGCGGACAACAGCGCCCCTGCATCTCGCCCTATCTCGACGCCGGCGATGACGGCAGCTACGTCGAGGCGAGCGATACGTCGGCGGCGGAGGGCTACCCGCCATCGGATGAACCCGGCGCCACCGAGTTCTCATCCGACCACATGCAATATTGCTTCAGCCGCTACCGGTCGTACCGACCGGAGGACAATAGCTATCAGCCCTATTCCGGTGGCCCGCGCCGGCAGTGCGAGTAGGCAGCGCGGATCACGCAGATTTCTTGGATCGTTCGGGTTGGCGCGGCGTTCATCCGACACCCAAAGGAGGAATCAACATGTGCGACGACAGGGAAGACAAGATTCGTGAGCGCGCATACCAAATCTGGGAACGTGAAGGCGGGATCCATGGCGATCCCGAGCGGCACTGGCACCGGGCCGAGGCCGAGATCGACAGGGAGGCAGCCCTGCCACTGACGGCGGGCGACGCCCTGCCGGAAACCCGCGAGGTCGCGAGCTCCGACGTCTTGACGGTGGAGGCCCTGGCTGTGCGCACCGGCATATCGGGCGAACAGGCGCAGGAGCTGATCGACAGGCTGGGAAACGACCGGGCGGCGATCGAACAAGCCGCGCGCAACCTCAAGGGGAAGCAGCGGCTCAGGGAGTGACAGATGATCAGAAAACTCAAAGACGGAAAATACCGCCTCTATTCGCGCAAGAAGGACGAAAAGACCGGCAAGCGCCGCAATCTCGGCACCTTCGATACCCGCGAGGCCGCCGAGAAGCACGAACGCGAGGTGCAGTATTTCAAGAGGCATTGAGGGGGCGCTGGTGGCCGGTGCCCGCCAGCCAGTTGCGCCGCACGCCTGGCGGAACCTGAGCCTGACGGCGGCCACGTATCTCTGCGCCGGACACTTTACGAGAACATGGGTAAGCGGTGTTCTCAGGCCACGGCCTTTAGCTCGGGCGCCCGGATGTAGGCCCAAGGCAACAGGTCGTCGACGACGCAATGACCGCGCAGTGTTCGGCACCGCCGTCTGAGCGAGCGAAGAGCGCGGATCGAGCGCTCGACGGTGTTGCCGTTAATCTCGATGCGACCGTCGTCAAGGAAGCGCGGGAGGCCTTGCCAGCGCGAGAGCGTATAGCGGATCGCCTCGGCGAGCTTTGTCTTCTGGCTGATCAGGGCGAGCTTTTCGCGCAGGGTTCAAGATCGGCGACAATAGCGCGGCCATTTTCCTGACGCATCGCACGGCGTTCATCGGCCGATCGGCCGCGGATATCTTCCTCGATCTTATAGAGGTCGGCGATCCGTCTCAGCGCCTCGCTGGCGATCGGCGCGGGACCGGCCGCGGCGAGTTCGTAGAAGCGTCGGCGCACGTGTGCCCAGCAGAAGGCGAGCGTCGCGTCGCTCTTGTCGGCCAGCACACGATAGCCGCCATAGCCGTCGACCTGCAGGATTCCAGTGAAGCCTGCGAGATGAGCGATCGGACGCTCGGCCTTCCGGTCGGGTACGTAGACATAGGCGACGCCCGGCGGTCGGCTCCCTGCCTGGCCGATCATCACGCACATAGGCCCAGAGCTGCCCGGTTCTTGGTCTTGGCTCGGCCGGGATCGAGCACCGGCTCGAGAGCGGAATCGAAGGCTCGACGCTTTTCTGCGGACGAATTTCGTGACCGAAATGCGGACGAATTTCGTGACCGAGAGGTGAGGCCCCTCGCTGCGCCGGGCTGACCATTGCCACCTGCTCTCCGAATGAATTCTGTGTTAGGTCGTGCACATCACCGACTCCTTACGCCGGCGTCACCCGCAACGAACCTCGTTGTCCCGGCTACAGCACCTTCAATTCATCAGTCTGGTAGCAGAATTCGTTGTCAATAAATCACTTGCGCCAGCAAGATAAATTGAGCCATTGCCGTTCATGTCGATCCGGTTGACGACAAAGATGCGAGGCTTACTGTCGGTCGACAATGCACCGCCACCTATAAGAAAAAGCTTTTGTGACGGCAGATAGATTATGCCGCCTAGATCTGTATCGCCTCCGCCAATGAGCGTCGAGGTTCTCTCCACGCTTTGGGGTTTTTGAGCTAGCGCGATCCCCATCCACGGGCCGCTGGTCGGCGCCGTAAGGCGTAGCTTGGCGCCGGCCTGCATTGTGGTGGTTGCCTGATCATCGAGTAGAACGATGGTGGTACCTTCAGCTCCATCGAGAACCGCTCCGGAGGAGAGCGAAAGACCTCCCGTCCTGATAACATATGTTCCCGCGGCAAGATTGACCACCGCTCCGACCGATAGAGTGAGCCCTCCACAAAAAGTGCCGGGAGTGAGATTTGCGGTGCCGTTTTTGATCACCAGATTATTGTAGGTGCAGACATTGTCTGTTGGCCAGACCAGTCGGGAGATAATGGGATCTGCCAGCTCTTTCTGATTGAAAAGTGGTTGAGGGTTGAAGCCGGGAGACGGCCCGGAGGGGCCGACGACCGACGTCACCAATGTCCTGACCGACGATGAGCCATTCGTGGCCAGCGCAGACCCCGATCTTGAATTCACCTGCGCAACGCACTTCTGGCCATTTATCGATGAAGTCCCCGAATTCGACCATGCTTTCGAGGCGGACTGATCTAACACGAGAAGACAGACAGGGTATCTAGGATAGGCAATCGCCGTTGCCCTTCGGCTGATATCAAATTTATCGAGGCCAAGGATTGCCGAGAAGGCCAATTCCTGCGGTTGGTGCAATACAACCGTCACGATTGTGGGATTGGTTGATTTAACCGTCTGGTGGGCGTCACCACCATAGGGACTTTGCGTGGCCACAAAGGTGGAGCTGGCGAAAGTATCAACGTTCTGCTGAAGCTCCTCCGACGCCATGTCGCTGCTGTTCGCCTTTGCCACGGCCAACTGAAGGGCCGTGGCGTCAGCTCCCTCCTGCAACTGTTGAGCAGTTCGGCTCACGCGCGCAAAGTCTATCGCCACTCCGACGCCCAAAAGCAGGACCGGCAAAACCAATGCAAACACCACGGCGAGGTTGCCGCATTCTGCACGCCAAAATCGTTCGGTTAATTCGGTTACACGCATAGCACCCCCTTAACCTAATGTAGAGACTGCCTGTTGAGGGTTCGTTTCTTGAGCCGGTAAAGTTGTCTCAATCACGACCAGTTTTTATGGAGGCAGCACCGGATGCGGGCTTCTAGCCTGTCCGGCAGTCAGCAATCTCGGGAGCAGGGTATGCGGCGCTAGACGTCATGTTCCAGGGACATGTCGCTACAGGTACGGTGAGGTGGCTGAGTATCCAGGCCGGCGCCGCCAGACGAAGCATCGAGGCCGTACACAACGCCATCGCCGAAATCCTCGATGCTGTAACACCTACCGAGTGCCACAACTACATCGAAAACGCTGGGTAGAGCTCAACCTAAATGCGAACTGCTCAAGCCGGACCATCAGCCTGGCAGCCGTCCTCGCACTGGGCTCCGACGAATGATACGGAACACATGAGTCATCTCTTGACGGCTGCACGCGCCATTGTTGATGACAAGGCCAAAGATGTCATCGAACGAACATGGTGCGTCCACCAAGCCTTAGTCCGGAAGCAGGTGGGGACGCCCATGGCGGTCGCCCGCGAGTAGAACAAAACGATGCTGTTCGGCTCGCGAGAGAATATCTACGGGACGGGCGCTGGAGCGTAGGGCATCGGCGTAGGCTCAGCCGAGTGGAACTGATGATGTCGCGGATGATCTTCTTGTTGAGGTTCGGAAACGTCTCGGTCTGTTCCAGCACCTAGACTCTCGCCCGGTAGGCTCCCTCCACCGCATCCAGCCGCTCCTGCAAATGCCCATTCAGCACAATCATCTGCTTCAGCGCCTTCACCGCATCGCCCTTGTGCTGCGCAATGAACTTCTCGGCGATGGCTTGAAGGGCAGCCTCCTGCCGGCTGTCCAGTGTCACGATGTGGTCCATGGCGGTGCCTCCGAGCGTTCCTGTTGAATTGAACAAAACGGGAACAAAAAAGTCAAGGGCGAATTGACTCTGCGAGGAATGCCTTCCTATTTGTCAGCAGGCGGGGCGGTTGCTCACATATCGAGGAGAACCGCGATGGGCAGACGAAAAAGCCGGTTCGACAGGCTGTCGGCGAGGGATGCGGAGGCGATCATCAGGGACGCTTTGACCCTGCGCCGGACGGTGCTGTCGTCGCAGCTGCATCTGAAGGCGCATGGCGAGTTGTTCTGGCAGCTTTGCGGGCTTGTCGAGAAATTGCACGAGGTGCTGGCCAGCGTAGCGGAGAAGGAGCCCGATTACCGGATGGCGGAGCTTGGCCTGCTTCCCCTCCCCGAGGATTACTCGACCCGGAAATGAGCCATGGCCGGGCCGATGGACAGCGTTGGACGTGCCGCCAAGGCCAACATGCTGCTTATCGTGGAATGCGGCCATTGCTACCATGTCGGACGGTTCAGGGCCAATGACGTGGCCCAGGTGGTGGGCTGGAACAAGCCGCTGGAAGCCATCAGGTTCAGGTCCAAGCGATGCAGCCGCAAGGACACGACCGTGAAGACGCAGTTCATCGACCAGGACCATCCGCCCAAGGGCTACATCTGGGTGCTGCAGAAGTTCAAGCGCTAAAACAACGAGCCTTGCGCCGGCGGTGCCTGCGGCGGAAACTTGATCTGTGTCGCCGGCTTTTCGACGATCACCAGCGCATCATCGGGCGCCGTGCGCTGCAGGTGCCTTGCCTCCGACCACGGCGCGGTGAGCCAGGTCTCGGTTTCTTCCGGCGTGGTCAGGATCACCGGCATCGCCTTCTCGTGGATCGGCGCGATCAGCGCGTTGGGCTGGGTCGTCATGAAGCCATAGACCTGGTGATCGGCGGGGCCGTCCTTGACCTTGCGAATGCCCTGCCAGCGCGTCCACAGGCCGGCAAAGAAGAACAGCGGGCGGTCCTCGCCGAGTGCAAACCAGTAGTTGCGCTGAATGCCGGTCTCGGGGTCCTTGTCGCCGGGCGTCGGGCTGAGCTCGGCGAAGCTGGTGACGGGTACCACGCAGCGGTTCTCGATGCCGAGATATTGCTGCCAATGGCCGTATTGCGGATTGCGGATATTGGTGGTGCCATAGTCGGCCTTGCCCTTCACGCGCTCCAGTGGCGTCGGCATGCCCCACAGCAAATTGGCCAATTCGCGTTCGCCCTCCGGCGCGTTGCGCACCACCGGGCCGGGCTGGTTGGGATAGATGTCGATGGAGGGTTCGAGATTGCCGAGGATATCGCGCAAGGCGCGGGTCCACTGGCGGATGGCCTGCTGGCTGGTCGTAATATTGTAAAGGTTGCACATTTCAGGCCGTCCCCGGATGCTCAGGCATCTTGTTGGAAACGGCCCGGAATTTCCAGCGCTGTCCGTTGGGTTGCTGACACGGCAGGCCGTGTCAGCAATGGCTTTGTGAGACCTACCGCGCCGATTGTCTCATAGCTTGTGCGGCGACTGCCGCCAGAAAAGCCCTGGCCCCGGCATCGCAGGCCGCTCGAGACGGGCCTTTGGCGAAAAGAAGAAGCTCGGCGGCTCGAATGTTGAGCCCGTGCTTCCTTGCGAATGTGGCTAGATCGTAAGGCTTGTTATCGTAAGGTTTGTCGTCGTCGTAGTCGATCGTCAGATCGTAGTCTTCTTTCATTTTCTTCCTCCCTTTAGCGATCTCCCCCTCCTGTCGCTAACGCAAAATTAACGTCGATGGCGGCGTGCGAGTCCACCAATCAGGGATTGTGTAAAAAACGTACCGGGGCTGTGCGAGGTTGGATGTGCACCCTCGAAAAGGGGCGCGCGGGCAGTCGCCTCGGACCGGCGCGGGGCAAAAACCCGCCCTTCGGGCAGGCTTATCGTTAGGACGTTGATAAGCATTTGGTAATAAAAGGCGGGAAATGAAATGCTGGCTCGATCGGGCATCTATGATGCTGTCGTTCTCAGTGGGCCTGTGACGTGCGCATCAAAAGCCAGATCCTTCTCAGCATGATGGCCGCCGCGGCTTTGATCGGGGTGGTCGGCGGCGTTGCGATTCTCACGCAGATGGCAGCGATCAGGGCGTTGGGGTTGACCGAAGCGACCAATGTCGCGCGCGAACTGGCCGACACCATCGTCTTCAGGTCATCCGATGGGGCGCCTTCGCTGTTCGAGCGACCCGAAGCGCTCCGGGAGTTTCTGGAGCATCAGCACCATGGTTCGCGCAGGGATTTCCTAGTCGTCGACCGCAACAAGATCCTTCTGGCCCACGCTTCCGACGAAGACCATCAGGCCGGCGACAAGTTCGATCACGACGCCGGCGATGAAGTCGGCCATACCCTGAAAGACGGCATCGCCCGCAGGTTTGAGGATGTTCATGAGGCCAACGACATGCTGGTCGTTCCGATCGAATATCCCGAGGACACGATCGTCGGGGCCGTGCTCCTGGAATACGACCCGTTGCTAGGCGATGCCGAACGGCGCACCAGCAACATGCTTTGGCTGGTTGGCCTCAGCGCCATAGCCGCCACGCTGGTTGCGGCGGGATTCGCCGCTGTGCTGCTGCGTCGTTTCGGCACCGGCCTTTCAGGCATGATGAGAGGCATGGAATCGCTGGCAAAAGGCGAAGCCATGACGCGTATAAGCTACACCGGCAAGGATGAGTTCGGGCAGCTGGCGCACGGCTTCAACATGATGGCGGCCGAGCTGGAAGCGGCGCGAGCCCATATCGAGGATATCGTCGAGACGGCGGCCGAAGGCATCGCTGTCCTCGACGGTGATGGCCGGATTGCCAGCGTCAATCCCGCGGCGGCCTCGATGATCGGGCGGCGCGCCAGCAAGATCGTCGGCCAGGAATGGCGCTCGGTCATGACGATACGTGATCCGAAAGGCGGCGAATTCGCCGCCGGGACGTCTCCCGTCGAGTTGGCCTTGGCATCGGGCCGCCAACACCAGGGCGAAGTGCGCTTAACCAAATTGGACGGCTCGCATTTGCCGGTAATCGCGAGCTGCAGTCCGCTCAGCAAGTCGGACGGAAGCCTCGTCCTGACGCTCAACGACATCAGCGAACTGCGCCGCGCGGAGAGCGTTGTGAACGAGCGTGCCGATGAGCTGGCGGGGCTGAACCGGGAATTGCACGAGAAGTCGGAAACAACGTCCCGTCTGGTGAAGCTGGGGGAGCTGCTGCAGGCCTGCGTTACGTTTCCTGAAGCGTTTTCAGTGGTCGGCATCGCCATGGCAGAGTTCCTCGGCGGCTTAAGCGGAACCGTCCACCTGACCAGCGCCTCGCGCAACCTGGTGGAAGAGGTGGCGCATTGGGGCGCCGTCCGGTCGAGCGCTGGCCAATTTGCGCCGGAAGACTGCTGGGCGTTGCGGCGCGGCCAGGAGCATGTCGCCGGCCCGGGCATGTTGTCGCCGCGTTGCGCCCATATCACCGAGAATGGCGGCAAGGGCTACGTCTGCATGCCGCTGGCGGCGCAAGGCGAAACACTGGGCATCCTGCATTTGTGTGAGCCGAATGCGGCTGACAAACCGCAATGGCTAGCTGAAAGGCAGCAGATCCTGCGCGGCGTCGTCGACACGCTGGCATTGGCACTGGCCAATCTGCGCCTGCGCGAGACGCTGCGGCAGCAATCGATCCGCGATCCGAACACCGGTCTGTTCAACAGGCGTTATCTCGAGGAGACCAGCAGCCGTGAACTGCGCCGGATGGAGCGCTCCGGTCAACCGTTGGTCGTCATGATGCTCGACGTCGATCATTTCAAACAGTTCAATGACACGTTCGGCCACGAGGCCGGTGACCTGGTGTTGAAGCAGGTCGCCGCCACCTTGATCGAGCATGCCAGGGATAGCGATGTCGTATCGCGCTATGGCGGTGAGGAATTCGCCCTTGTGATGCCGGGATGCTCGCTTGAAGAAGGCGCTGAGCGGGCAGAAGCGCTGCGCCAGGCAATCAGGCAGCTTCATCTGGCGCATCGCGGCCGGACCCTGGGTACTGTTACCGTTTCGTTCGGGGTGGCCGCTTACCCTGACCACGGAGCCGGCTGGGCCGAACTCACAAATGCCGCGGATCACGCGCTCTACGAGGCCAAGGGTGAGGGTCGCGATCGGGTCGTGGTTGCGCGCAAAAGCGCCCCCGGCGACCGACAAATCCAGTTGGTAACGGCTCCCAAAAAATAGCCGGGATGCCATCTTGCCGGCTGATCGCCAAGCGACGCTTGCACGATGGCCAAGTCGGCCTCGTTGGCTTCAGCTAAAGAATAAATCCGGCTAATAACACCGTAAGGAGCAGCGACAGCGGAACGGCCGCAAGACACCAGATCTCCAACGTGTTGTTTTGCAGCGGGTCCATCCTCAGCCTCACTTTTTGATTTCGTCACTGTGACACTAACGGCTGGTCGGAGGTAGCGGTTCCAAGCGACGCCGTTCATAGCGCGCTGTCTGTGCTGTATATTAGCAACAGCTTGACGACCGCTGAGCCCCGTACCGCTTGGCAACGTTACTTGGCGCCAGTGGATTCCGCAGCAATGCAAGCGCCCCTCCGCATCAGTCGTGCGGGGGTCGATCACCGCCCGTGATCAGCGCCGAGCCGGTCACTCACAGCCAGCGATGCTCGTTTACAGGGACCTAAGTCTGACCTGCCTGCGCAATGGTCTTGTGTACGGCCGGCGTCGGGAACAACTGCGCTCGTCTTCAGTTGATGGGGTCACCTCCTCGAGGAGACATCGGCGCAGAATCAGTCCCTTCATGCGCTGATTAGGGTCTGCCTGCCATTGCTGGATGCGCTGATTAGGGTCTGCCTGCCATTGCTGGATTTGGCGGGCAGACCCTTGCTTCTGTACGCTCCAGATCGAAAGCGGGGTAAGCTCGGGATCGCTCATCGTCCCCGAAATCCTGCAGAGAAGCGTGGCGGAGCTCTTCCTCGCCGTGAGATGCTCGACCTGGCTTGACATCCGAGACGACCCCCAGCGCGCGTACGCAGCGGGGTCGCCCTCAGCCCTCCAGCGCCTCGTGCTGGTAAAGCTCGTCCATGCTGAGCGTCGCAAGCGCGGCGAACGGCGCCTGCTTCTTCACGCGGCCGTGGCTCAGGATCACGACGTCGTCGCAGAACGAGATGGTGCTGCGATGATGGCTGATGACGACGGTGGTGCGGCGGCCGGCCCGCGACTTGAGCGTCTCGACGATCGCCGCTTCCGACAGCCCGTCAACTGCATTGGTGGCTTCGTCGAGGATGAGGATATCGGGATCGCGCACCAGGGCCCTGGCCAGCGCGATCCGCTGCCGCTGTCCAGCCGAGAGATTGACGCCGCGGTAGCCGACGACCGTCCTGTAGCCCTGCGGCAGTTGCTCGATGAAGCCATGCGCTTCGGCCAGTTTTGCCGCGCGCTCGGCGTCGTCGGCCGAAGCCGCGTCCTGGCCGTAAATGATGTTGTCGAAAATCGTGCCGTCGACCAGTTCCAGCTCCTGGCTGGCGAGCGCGATGTGCTTTCGCCATTGGCTGGGGTCGATGCGGTCCAGAGGCGATCCATCGACGACGATCCTGCCGCTATCCGGTTCGACGAAGCGGCACAGCAGATTGACGATCGTCGTCTTGCCGGCGCCCGAGCGGCCGATCAGCGCCGTCGAGCGGCCGCTGCGGATGTCGAAGCTCGCCGCATGCAGCACCACCGCGCGCTGTTCCGAACCGGAATAGGTAAAGGCGACGTCCTCGAATTTGATGCCTTGGCTCAGCCCGGGGAACGCTGCGTCGCCTTGCGGCGGCGCGGGCTTGTCGGATGGGTCCAGCATCCAAGTCACCTCTTCAAGGGATCCGCTCAGGCCCTGCAGCTGGCTCCAGGCCATTTGCAGCGACCGCATGTAGGGCTGCAGCCGGTAGAGCAGGATGACGAAAGCGACGATCAGCGGGAAGGAAACATTGGCGAACCAGGCGCCGATCACCACCGCCAGGAACAGCATGGCGTGCAGAACCTCGGTCAGCGGCGGCAAAGCTCCCTGGCGCGTCAAAAGCACGAAGGCGGCGCGGCGCACCGCATCCGATGCCCGGTCGAATGCCGCCTTCTCGCGTTGCTCCTGGCCGAAGATACGGATCAGCCGCCCGGCATGCACCAGATGCAGCATCTGCGATGCGAGTTGGCTGTTGCGGGAGGCGACGCTGCGGCTCGGCGCCTTCAGATTGGCCGACAGCATGGCGTGCGCGACCTGCACTAGCGCCAGCCCCACCGTGACCAGCAGCGTCATCTGCCACGACAGGAGCAGCAGGAAAGTCAGGAGGATGATCGCGGCCGAAGCGTTGACGATTGCTCCGAGCGTGATCTGGATGGCATCCGAGGCCCGCCAGGACTCGTTGGAGATGACGTTGAGCAGCCGTCCAGGGCTTTGCTGGAGGAAGAACGGGTAGCCCACCCTTAGCAGCTGCTCGGACAGCGCGCTGCGGATCGAATGGCTTGCCTTGCCGTAGATGAAGGTGGTCAGCAGCGTGTTGGCGAAGGCGAACAGGTTCTTCAGCACGATCGAACCGAGGATGGCGACCGAAATGACGATCAGCCGGTCGCGCTCGCTCAGGCTCGCGCCGACATGCTGGAAGACGGCGGAAAAGCCGGCCATGCCGGTCTGCCCCTGCCCCATGATTATGTTGAGCAACGGGATGATCAGGCCGATACCAAAACCTTCAAGCGCGGCGCTTAGCAGCCCGAGCACCACCACGGCCGGAAGCAGGCGCATCTGCTTTTGCCCGAGCGCGCGGCGCAGCATCGGCAGGCTTGTCAGTCGCATGATAGCGGATTACCTCGCCTCGGCATTTGCCTGTTGCTCCTGTCGCACTTCCGTTGTCTTTGGCGATTTCGCCAGAAAAAGCACCGCGAACTTGGCCGCTCCAAGTAAGTTCATGCCGATGATCGGCCAGTGCGACAGCTTGAGTTCGCGGTCGAACAGCGGGCCTTTCCTCAGTTCGCGCAAGGCCGCCCTCATAGACCAGTAGAAATGGCGAAGCAGCCATGGCGCGCGGCGGATGTGTTTCAGGCAAAGCCCGCCATTGCCCATGCAGTAGTCGCGATGCAGCTTTTCGATGGCTTTGCGGTCGCGCCGGCCGTGATGGTGATAGATGGTCATGTCGGGCACATATTCGACCGGAATCCCAAGCAGCACCGCTCGCACCAGATAATCCGTATCCTCGGCCGAGCGCAGCGGGCCGCCGGCGCCGAAGCGTTCGTCGAAACGCCCGATGCGGGCGGCAACATCGCGGTGCATCGTCATGTTGCAGCCAAGCACGAAGCCGCCGGGATGGACCTCCGGCGTCAGCCGCGCGCGCACTGGCGACCGCTTGATGGTGAACGGCAGGTCGCGAGGATCGCCAAGCTCGACGCGACCGCCGCGGATGACCCGTTCGCCGGCCGCATAGTGCCGCTGCAGATCGCGCAGATAATCCTGGTGGACCGCACAATCGTCGTCGACGAAGACCAGCACGCGGCCTCGCGCCCGCTCCAGCCCGGCGTTGCGCGCGGCCGCCAATCCGGGTCGCGGCTCGCAAATGGCGGTGAACGGGATATCCGACAGTTCGGCGATGCTGGCCAGCCGTTTGGCGGTGCTGTCGGTCGAGCCGTTGTCGACAACCACCAGCTCGGCGGCAAGGTCGGCATAGGCACGACACGCGGCCTGGATCGACCTGATGCAGGGCTCGAGTACGGCGACCCGGTCGCGTGTGCAGACGATGAAGCTGACCGCCGGCGCCGGTCCATGCTGCGGCCGCGGCGACATGGCCGCCGGCACCGTCGAGCGGCCGCGCTGCTGGAGCTGGTGCGATTTGACGAACATGCGTTGCTAGCTCAACTGATGGGAAGGCAAAACCGCCGCGGCCGGCACGGACTGCAGATAACGCGACAGGGCATCCACCTGTCTGGTGACCGACATCGAGACGAGACTGAAGCGCGGCGCGAAGGCACCGGTGCGAAACACGTACTGCTCGCGGCGCCGGATGAGTTTCCATTTCGCCGTCCGCGTCAGGAATTCGTACATCAGCAGCGGCTGTCTTTCTCCCGATATCAGCTGATAGAGGAAATAGAACAGGTTCAGCGTGCCGGCCTGGTAGCTCGGCCTCGCCTCGGCCGGCAGGGCGGTAATCCTTTCTTCCAGCGCAAGGATCCATTCGGCGGCACGGCGAACCGTCTCCATCGACAGGACGTCACCGATGTCGCGGAGGGCTTGCGTCTGTTGTGCGAGCCCTTCGCGCTCGAGGTTCTCGGCGACGATCTTCAAATGCGTCCTGCGCATTTCGCGCTTGTGCCTGTTGGTCACGCTCTCGTCATGGATACGATAGGCGATCAGGCTTTCGGGGATCATGGCTGCCGGGTAACGGTCGGTCAGCCGCCTGAACAGGTCGAAATCCTCGGCATGCTTGTAGCTCGTGTCATAATATAGAACGTCTTCTTCTATGACATTCCTGTTGTATACCACGGTGGAATGCATGAAGATCGTGAAGAACATCGACAATATCCGTAGGCTATTGTCCTGGAATATCGGATCGGGCGAACCCCTGACGATGCGGTTACCGAGCAAGGTGTCGAAACCTGCACCGCACAGCGCAAGGTCAGGCTGCTCGTTGAACAGCGCGACCTGTCGCGACAGGCGCCGGGGATAGGCGATGTCGTCGGCGTCCATCCTGGCGACCAGATCGCCGCGGGCCACGGCCAGGCCTTCGTTCAAAGTTGCGATCAGGCCACGGTTTTCGCGTGAGATGATCGAGATGCGATCGTCGGCCTGGCGATATTGCTGCAGGATCTGCAGCGAGTTGTCTGTCGAGCCGTCATCGATGGCGATGACCTCCAGGCGCTCGTAATCCTGGCGCAGGACGCTGCCCAGCGCAGCGGCGAGATAAGGTCCGGCATTGTAGATCGGCATCAGAACGGAGACTAAGGGAGCAGCAGCCATGGTCAGCCCCGATCGGTTCGTTGCAGCTTGCGTGGCAAGCGCGATGCCCCATCAAGCGGCCTGCCCAGATATGCACCCGCCGCGAGCCATCCGGCATTGCCGGCGTCGATGCCTGCCGGGAGGCCGGCGCGGTCTCTCCGGGCAGCATAGGGGAAGTAGCGCTTTAGGCTGTTGAGCGGCTTTTCGAAAAGCAGCCACGACACAGAGGCCAGCATGAGCGTCGCCATTCCCGCCACCAGAAACCGTCCCGGCCCTTGTTCCGAAACGTTGAGCGGGATCCACGGCTGCGACTTCACAACGAGCGACAGCACTATCGGATGGTAGAGATAGACGCCGTAGCTGATGCGGCCAAGGCCAAGCAGCGGCGGCAGTTCGAGAAGTTTTCCGGCGCGGCCGCCGAACCCTGTCGAACAGCTTGCAACGATGACCACCAGCGGTACGAGAGGCAGGATCTGCAACAGCAGCCAGAGGCCCCATTCCTGCACCGGATTTGCCGGCGCCGGTGCAAACCACTGCAAAAAGAAAAACGCCACCGCGAGCCCCGGCCAGCCACCTCGAAGCCATTGCGGCAAGCCAGCTGCTCTTGACCGGTAGGCGGCAAGCAGCGCGCCTGACGCCAGCGCATCCATCGACGCCGGCGGCAGCAGGTCGCGCGCCAAAGCGGGTGTTCCCGCGATCGGCCAATAAAACCGGTAGGCCAGCGACAGCCCGATGACGCCGATGCAGATCGCTTCGAGACGTCGGCGTGGCGCCAGCAGGACGATCAGAGGCCAGACGAAATAGAACTGCTCCTCGATGCTCAGGCTCCAGAAATGGCAGAGCAGCCAGGGCGTCCATTCATTCTGCGCTGCGTACCAGAAATTCGACAGATAGAGCGCATGCCAGACCAGCGAGCCTCTGGACTGCTCAAGGTCCACCAGCCAGACGAAACCCAGCACCGCGAAATAGGGCGGGAATATCCGCAGCGCCCGCCTGATATAGAAGGATCTCAGCGCCGGTCCGGTTTCGAATTCGGCGGCCGCTCTGGCTTCCAGCAACAGTCGGGTGATCAGAAAGCCGCTCAGCACGAAGAACAGACGCACGCCGATATGGCCCCAGAACGAGGACCCGCCCGCCGCGAAGAAATGGGAGTAGAGCACCATCGTCACGGCGATGGCCCTCAGTGCGTCCAATTGGATGTCGCGCGCATTTCCCATTAGCGGCGTGCGCCGGCGGGACGGCGAAACTGCCAATTTTTCAACATGGCGGCATCGTTCACGGCGCATTTCCAATCGGAAGCGCCCCCCTCACGCAGAATAGAGCCTCCATTGTGCAACGCAACACAAAAAGTTAACGCTTTTGAAACAGGAACGTGAGGCGCGGCTAATAAAGCACAAAAACAACGGGAAACAGCCGGAAATGTCCATTTTTGACGATTTTCGCGCGCTGCCTTGGCCCGCCGATATCGGCGGCAGGTGCTGCGATGCAGCATGTTCGTCGCCCGTACGGACCGATCTTGGGGTGGGTAGAGACTGCCCCACAGGACTGGCTGGCGACCGATGCTCGGCGACCTTTCTGCTGCGCTGGCGCGGCAGCTGTTAGCGCGACAACAGCGGGAGCAAGCGCGCGAGCCTCCAGCCCGCCTCCGAGTTACGCCTCCTTGCTGGCGTTCGCGAGCGCCACTGCGCGACGCTCCGGAAGCCCCATTCCGACGAGCGCACCGGCGAGCGAGAGCAGAGCGGAGATGTCGATTGCCGAGGTGAAGCCATCACTGAACGCGTCGGGGGACGCGAAGCTTCCGGTCCCGGCAAACACGGCACCGGCGATCGCGATACCCGACACGCCGCCGAGGAAGCGGAATGTGTTGAACGTGCCGGCGGCCTTGCCGACTTCCGGCCGCGCGACCGCATTGAGGACCGCATTCTGGGCGGCAGGCATGGCCATCGATACGCCGGCACCGGTAATGATCAGCGGGGCGACCAGCTGGATGTAGCGCAGATCAGGTGCTGCGATCTGCGCCAGCCAAGCCATTCCAGCCGCTTGCAGGATCAATCCGGCCACGACAAGCCAGCGCTCGCCGACGCGATTGATCAGGCTGCCGGCGATCGGTGCGACCACGAAAAGCGTGGCGGTCCAGGGCAGCAATCCCATGCCGGCGCCGAGCGGCCCACGGCTCTGGGCGAACTGCAGAAACTGCGGCAACAGGAATACGAGGCCGTACATGGCGGCGCAGAGCAGGAAGTTCGCCCCCACGCCCGAGGAGAATGCGCGCGCCCGAAAGAACCGCAAAGGCAGCATGGGCTCACGGGTACGCAACTGCCAAAGGACGAATGCGATGGCGAGAAGCAGCCCGGCCGTCAGCGCCGACAGCACTTCAGAGCTGCTCCAGCCTACGATGTTGCCGCGCATCAGACCCCAGACCACTCCAAATGCAGCCGCAGTTACCAGGGCGACGCCGAGGACATCGATTGCCGTGCCCGGCCCGTGACTCTCCGGAACCCGACGCAGCACCAGCGGGATGAGAACGATGCCGACCGGAACATTGAGCCAGAAGATCCAGTGCCAGGAGAGGCCTTCGGAGATCGCGCCGCCCGCCATCGGACCGATGATCAGGGCCAGGCCGGTGATGCTGCTGAAGATCCCCAGCGCCTTGCCCCGTTCCTCCGGGGGGAAAGCTACGCTCAGCAGCGCCATGGCCAGCGGCATGACCATTGCAGCACCCGCGCCCTGAACCGCACGGGCCGCAATCAGCAATCCGGCATTTCCAGCGAGCGCGCAGGCAACGGACGCTGCGACGAACAGCGCCAATCCGGCGATGAAGATGCGGCGGCGGCCGAACCGGTCACCGAGCGCGGCCCCGGTCATGAGCAGGACGGCAAAACTCAAATTATAGGCGTTCATCGTCCATTGCAGCGTCTCCAGCGAGGCATCGAGTTCGACCCGCATCGTACTCAATGCGGTCGCGACGACCATCGCATCGAGAACGACCATCAAGGAGCCTATCGACGTGAGGGCGAGAACCCAGACCTTCGTTGATCCCGCACTTTGCTTGCTCATGACTATGGATGCCTCCGGCTTGAACAAAGGGCCCGCTAGGTTCCAAGGCCCACGCTGCAGAGACGCGGAGACACCACCAAAGGATTCCAGCTAAAGAAAGTTTTTTCGACCGAATCCTTTTGCCATCGTCGAGCGTCTATAGGACGCTGCGCCCGATGGCGGGCGCCTCTGTCCTGGGAGACACGCATGAAATCGACCCTTGTGCGATGACCGGATCCGCAATCGGCACGCCAGAAGGACGGGAGCCGTTTGATCGGCTGCTCGGCGAATTGCGGCCGAAACTGCACCGTTATTGTGCCCGCATGACCGGTTCGGTGATCGATGCCGAGGATGTCATCCAGGAAGCTACGGTCAAGGCCCTCGAGGCGTTCCCCGGGACCGGGCCGATAGCCAATGTCGAGGGCTGGCTGTTTCGCATCGCGCACAATCAAGCGCTCGACCACCTGCGCCGTCGCGCCAGGGTGGATGCCGCGCATGCCGTCGAGGATATCGACACGATACCTGACCCCGGCATGTCGGCCGAGGGCAGGCATACTGCGGCTGCAAGCCTGCAGACCTTCATGCGCCTGCCCGCGGCGCAGCGTAGCAGCGTCATCCTCATGGATGTGCTCGGCTATACGATCGAAGAAATCGGCAACATTATCGACAGCAGCGTTCCGGCGGTGAAAGCCGCGCTGCATCGCGGCCGTCTGCGCCTGCGCGAAGTCGCCGGCGAGCCTGACGATCGGCCTGTTCCGGTGTTGGCCGAGCCCGAGCGGGCGCGTCTGGCCCTATGTGGAGCGGTTCAACGCCCGCGACTTCGATGCGATCCGCGACATGCTGGCCGAGGACGTGCGGCTTGACCTCGTCAACCGGCTCCGGGCGAGCGGGCGCACGAAAGTGGGCGGGTACTTCCACAATTACGCGGGTATCCACGATTGGCGGCTGCGGTCAGGCCTGGTGGATCGGCGGCCAGCCATTCTGGTGATCGATCCGGACGACTCAGCCGGAGGGCCGAAATACTTTATCCTGCTGGAATGGGCGGGCGACAGATTGGCGAGAATTCGTGATTTCCGCTATGCGCGCTACACGCTTGACGGCGCCGAAGTGGTGCCTCTGCGGGCATAGCAATTCGGTTTCATAATGCCGAACAACCACTGCCAGCTATTTTGGATCGCGGCCGCTTGCCATCCAAGCGGCCGCCCTTTTCTGCCGATCCAGCTTTAAGCCGGTTGCAACTCCCTGCGCGGCAGCGGCGGGAAGGCGATCGCAATCGCCATCGCGCCAAGCCCGACAAGGGCCGAGCCGATGAACAGCCAGGAATAGCTGGCATAGGCATCGAACACCATGCCGCCGGCGAGCGGGCCGAAAGCCATGCCAAGGCTGGACAGCATGGTTACGGCACCGAATACCGTGCCGAGGATGCGCTGGCCGAAATATTCGCGCGCCAGCACCGCATAGAGCGGCATGACGCCGCCATAGGTGGCGCCGAAGATGACGGCGAGCGTGTAGAATTGACCAAGCTCACTAACCGCCAGATAGGCTGCGATGACCACGGCCTGTATGGCCAGCCCGGTGATCAGCACCGGCTTGACGCCCAGCCGATCGGCGAGCACGCCATAAAGCAGCCGGCCACCCAGCCCTGCCAGGCCCTCGATGCTGTAGATGCTGACCGCCGCCATCGGCGCGATGCCGCACAGCATCGCATAGCTCACCATATGGAAGATCGGCCCCGAATGCGCCGCGCAGCAGGCAAAGAAGGTCAGCCCCAACACGATGAATTGCGGCGAGCGCAGCGCCTGCGGAACCGTCATGCCGCCACCCTCGGCCGCAACGCTCGGGGCAGCGCCGTCGGCAGCGGGCTTGGGCCGCTGGCGTACCAGAAGCACGGCCGGCAGAAGCAGCACCCACGCCGTGATGCCGATGTCGAACATCGCGGTGCGCCAGTCATAGGCCGAAATCAGCCAGCGCGCGAAGGGCGAGATGGTCATTGGCGCCACGCCCATGCCGGCCGAGACCAGCGAGACCGCAAGGCTGCGGTTCGTGTCGAACCAGGCGGAGGTCAGCGCGATCATCGGCGCGAAGAAGGCGCTTGCCGCGAGGCCGACGAGCACGCCATAGGTCAGCTGGAAAACGAGCAGCGAGCCGGTGCGGCTGGCCAGGACCAGCGCCAGGCCAAGCAGCACGGCCCCGGTCATGACGACGATGCGGGCGCCGAAGCGGTCGTAAATCGCGCCCCAGGCGAAGCCGCCGAGGCCCATTACCAGGAAATTCAGCGTCATCGCGCTCGATATGCCGCCGCGCGACCATTGTGTGTCGAGCGCCATCGGTTCGAGGAAGATCGCCAGCGAGAACATCGCCCCGAGGGCGACACAGGTCATCAGCGCGCCAGCCGCGACGATAACCCAACGATAGGGAAGGCTCATTTCAATTTTCTCCCATGCCGGAAGCGTTGATACGGCACGACGTTTTCGAACTTCGCCGAGCCGCTTGCGTCCGAAGGACGTTCGAGATGTTTTGAATCCGACAATCCGGTTGCATTTTTTATCCAGTCAGGAAATCGCGCCACTCAATTGCTCCCTTGCATTGACCGTGCTGGTCCTGAGCTAGATTTCCAGCCTGGCGATCAGGAGCTATCAGGCATGGAACTTCATCGAGGCCGTCTCATCGATCACCTCCAGCTGGTGGTCAGGGATCTCAAGGCCAGCCGGCGCTTCTACGAGGCGGTTCTCAACGTGCTCGGCATACCGATCGGTGGCGCCGGCGATGATTATTTCTGGGCCGACGAGCTGTTCATTTCCAGCCCCGACAGCCCGCCGGCCCTGGGAAAGCTGACCGGGCGCCATCACCTAGCCTTCCAGGCCAAGGACCGTGCGATGGTCGATGCGTTTTACAAGGCCGGGCTTGAGGCCGGCGGCACCGACAATGGTGCGCCGGGCGAGCGATCCTACCATCCCGGCTATTACGCCGCCTTCCTGCTCGATCCCGACGGCAACAATATCGAGGCCGTCCATCACGGCCCGGCCAACCGCAGCGACGAGTCAGTGAAGATTACGTTCTGATGAGCTGGTGACGGGGCAAGATCCTGCTTGGCGACTGCATCGGATCGACTGCGGAGGTCATTCCGCCTGCCCTATCGCGTCAGCGCCGCCATCTGGCCCGCCAGGAAGTCGACGAACAGCCGCGCCCGGACCGGCAGCTGCCGCCCGAACGCATGGACGATGTGCACCGGCATGGTCGGCATCGCCACCTCGGGCAGGATGCGGACCAGGCGGTCCGCGTCGAGATCGCCCTGCACTGCAAATCGCATCAGATGCGCGATGCCGGCACCGGCAAGTGCTGCATTGCGGATGGCACCACCATCATCGGTATCGAACCGCCCATCCGGCACGATCATCGTACCGTCGGCAAACGTGACCGGATAAGGCCGGCCGGCCATCTGGTAGCGGACGAATTCGTGGTTCCGTAAATCCTCGACCGATGCCGGACGGCCGCGCCGCTCGACATAGGCCGGCGAGGCCACCAGCACGATCGGCAGATTGGCGATCTTGCGCGCGACCAGCCCGGTGTCGGATAGCGCTCCCATGCGCACGGCAACGTCATAGCCTTCGCGGATCAGGTCGGCGTGGCGGTCGGTGACACTGAGCTCGAGTTTCACTTCGCCATGCTGGGCAAGGAACGCTTGCGCCCATGCCGCGATCAGGCCGCGACCGAGTTCGACCGGCGCTGTAACACGCAGCAGCCCTCGTGCCGTATCGGCCATCTGGACGATGTCCTCGGCATCGTCCAGCGCCCTGAGCAGCGGCGCCACCCGCTCGTAATAGGCGAGGCCTTCGCTGGTCAGCCCGAGCCGACGCGTCGAGCGCTGGATCAACCTGACGCCGAGCCGGCGCTCGAGCCGCGCCACGCTTTTCGATACCGCCGACGGGCTGGAGCCGACCAGCCGGCTGGCGGCATGGAACGAGCCGGCATCGACGGTTCGGACGAAGGCGACGAGACCGGCGGTCTTTTCGAGGATGGTAGTCATTCCGGAGTTCCAGGCACGAAAGAATAGAGCGTGGGCATCCTAATACGCTTTTTGAGCGCCATTAAATACCGCTCGTCATCGACAAAGGAGAGATTTGATGAGCAAGCTGAACGGCAAGGTCGCCATCGTCACCGGCGCCTCCAAAGGTATTGGCGCCGCCATTGCCAAGGGTCTTGCCACGGCCGGCGCCGCGGTGGTGGTCAACTACGCCTCGTCACGGGAAGGCGCCGACCGCGTCGTCGCCGAGATCGAGGACCGTGGCGGCCGCGCCGTCGCCGCCCAGGGCGACGTGTCGCAAGCGGCCGACGTGCGCCGCCTGCTCGAGGCGGCGAAATCGGCGTTCGGCGGGCTCGACATACTGGTCAACAATGCCGGCGTCTTCGCATTCGAGCCGCTGGAAGCGGTAACCGAGGCCGAGTTTCACCGCGAGTTCGACACCAATGTGTTGGGCATCATTCTGACCACGCAAGCTGCCGTGAAGCATTTTGGCCCGGGCGGCGGCAGCATCATCAACATCAGCTCGGTTGCCAGCCGCAATCCGCAGCCGAACTCGCTCGTCTACGCCGCCACCAAGGGTGCGGTAGACACGATCACGCTGTCAATGTCGCGGGAGCTCGGCGCCCGCAACATTCGCGTCAACGCCATCGCGCCCGGCGGCGTCGACACCGAAGGCCTCGAGCGCATCGGCATCGTCGGCAGCGACTTCGAAAAACAGATCGTCGCAATGACCCCGCTCGGCCGCTTCGGCCAGCCCGACGACATCGCTCGCGTCGCGGTGTTCCTCGCCTCCGACGAAGCGTCCTGGCTGACCGGCGAGCGCATCACCGCCTCGGGTGGCTGGCGATAGACATGGACGGCGCGGACCTGCCGTTTCACGGGCCATGCCCCACGTCGCGTGACGTCGATGAAACTGCAATCGATGACGAGAGCGACCTAAGCCCTATGTTTCAGCGAGGGAGGAGCGCCGTGCGCTATCGATGACGGCGAGATGCCAGGGAGGTAACGGATGACGGACGACGAAAAAGCAATCCGAAAGCTGGTCGAGACGTGGATGGATGCGAGCAAGCACGGAGACATTGCGACCGTCCTCAGCTTGATGACCGACGACGCGATCTTCATGGTTCCTGGCCGGGAACCTTTCGACAAGGAAATCTTCGCTGCAGCCGCGCAGGAGGCGGCAGGTGTTCATATCGACGGCACGAGCGATATCGTGGAACTGCAGCTCCTCGGCAATTGGGCCTTCATCCGCAGCCGCATCGACATGACCGCGACGCCGCCGAACGGCGAGCCGGTCCATCGATCGGGATATGCGCTGACGCTCCTGCGCAAGGGGGCGGATGGCGAGTGGCGGCTCGCGCGCGACGCAAACCTGCTGACCGCGCAAGGCTAGCGCCGGTCTCCGGCATCCTGCACCGGAAGGCGGGCTAGGGGCGAGCGACCGAGGGGGACCGATAAGATGGCGAAGATGCGATCCAAGTCGCCCTGAACAGTGTTCCTCCTCTATCTGATCAGACGGGCAAGAGGGCGTTCGGCTTGACATCGGCGATGGAAGCGAAGGTGTGCGTTTCGCGCACGCCCGGCAGCGGCAGGATGACCCGCTGCAGGAAATCCTGGAACACCGCCATATCGGCGATCCGCGCCTTGACCAGATAGTCGAAGCCGCCAACCACCATGTGGCACTCCAGAACCTCTGGGGCTTTCGCCACGGCTTCGGCAAAACGGTCAAAGACATGCGGCGCCGTGTGGTCCAGCCGGACCTCGATAAACACCAGCGTTCCCCTGCCGACCTTGCGCGGATCGAGCACGGCTCTGATCGCGGTGATGAACCCGTCGCGGAACAGGCGCTTCACCCGCTGGCTGGTTCCGGTCGGCGACAGCCCGACACGCCCGGCCAGATCAAGCGTCGTCCGGCGCCCGTCCTCCTGCAGCAGGCTAAGCAGGCTGCGGTCTATCTGGTCGAGATCGCCCATTTCACAATCCACGCTATCTCAGGGTTTTGTGTGTTGATTTCACGCAGAGATGCCAAAATCAACGTATTTCATCACATTAAGCCCCGCAATAGCCTGCGCTTGCCTCACCCACTAAAAGCAAATGTGGTGAGCCGATTTCAGACGAACAAAAGGAGTGCAGGATGACCAAGGAAGCGTTCAGCCCAGCCGGCAAGGGTGCGGCGGAAATCAGCAAGGGAGCGACCGAGATCCTGGTGCTGAGCGAAGCCGACGTGATGGCGTGCATCGACCTCAGCCAGCTTCTCGATGTTCTGGAAGACGGCTTCAAGGCGCTGTCAAAAGGTAAGGTCGTCAATCCACCCCGACCACAGCTCGACATCCCCGGAGCCGGCTACAGCCTCGCCATGCCGGCGTGGATGGAGGGCATGAACCTGACCGTCAAGATCGTCAATGTCTTCGAAGGCAATCTACCCAAGAACCTGCCCAGCCATCTCGCCACCATCAGCCTGTTCGATCCGCTGTCCGGCCTGCCGGTCTGCATCATGGACGGCACCTTCATAACCGCGGTGCGAACCTCCGGCTCCGCCGTGCTGTCGGTGCGCGCGCTTGCCCGCCGGGATGCCAGGATCGCGACAGTGGTCGGCGCCGGCGTGCAGGCCAACCAGCACCTGCATCTGTTGCCGCTGGTGCGCGATTTTACCGAAATCCGCGTCGCTTCGAAGCGCTTCGACGATGCGGCAGCGCTTGCCCGGCTGCATCCGTCGGTGGTGGCGGTCGCCGACCTCGAGGCGGCAGTGCGCAGTTCCGACGTGGTGTGCCTGGCGACCCACTCCTACCAGCCGGTGATCGACGCAGGCTGGATCCAGCCGGGCACGCATGTCTCGTCGGTCGGGGTGGCGCCGCCCGGCGGTGAAATGCCGATCGAGCTCATCGACAAATCTAGTCTTTTTGTCGAAACCGAGGATGCATTCAAACCGACCCCGGTCGATTCCTGCGAGCTTGCCGGCTTCAACCCGGATTTCGGCACCGAGCTTGGCACCATGCTGCTCGACCGCGCGCCGGGCCGCGTTTCGGATCAACAGATCACCACCTACAAGGCGATGGGCATCGCGATGGAAGACATGGTCGCCGCCGACCTCGCCTATCGCTGCGCCCGGCGTCTGCGCAAGGGAAAGCTCGTCGTGCTGTAGGCGCGTGCCGCCTTACGCCGGCTCGCGCTTCAATGCCTGCGCCATGCAATGGATGCCGCCACCGGTGGCGGGACCTTGCAGCTTCGCTGCTGCGCGAACAGCATTCGTACAGGCTAAGCCTCGTAGTAGTGCAGTTCGAGAAGTAAGCACCCGGCCTGCGACTGGAAGGGGCCATGATAGACGCCAGGCGGGCGGCAGGCATAGGTATTCGGGGCAAAACTCAGCGACGGCGCTTCGGGCGAACATTGGCCGACGATGAGGTCGCCCGATATCAGATAGACCTCTTCCCAGTAATCGTGCACGAACGGCACCGTGGTAAAAGCCCCCGGCCAGAACCGCAGCAGCCGCGTGCGGTTTCCTGTCTTGCCAACCTCGTCAAGCCGGCCGGCAAGAATCTTCTGCTCGATGCCGGGCGGGTAACCAGGCGGCGAATGCCAACCCTGCCCGGCCATGTCGATCGTGTGAAATTCCTTGTGTTCTTTTCGGATCGGCATGGCAACCTCAAGCGGCAACCGGAGCGGCAGGGTCGACCTGGTCGTCCAGCGAATAGCTGTCCAGCATGTGGTCGACGAGTTGCGTACAGCGGTCCCAGTCGAAGGTGCGAAAGCTGTGCCCCTTTGTCACGAAGGTAGCGCCAGCATAGAACATTTCGTACTGCGTGTGGCGGGAGGCGAACTCTGAGCCAACCGCATCCCACGCCAACTTGAAGAATTTTACCCGGCCCTCCGACGAAACGACAGGGGACTGCTGTGTCTTGTCAATGAGGCTGCGCAGTTCCGGATCCACGAAATCCTGGACAGAAGACGGCAGCATGATCAATCCGCCACCCGCCAGTTCGCGCAAGGCCATGATCACCTCGGCATAGAGCTGCTGTGTCAGCACCTGAGCCGAATAGAGTGTATGGGCATGGGGCACGAAATAGGCGCCGTGCATGCGGCCCTTTATCTCCATGGCGTGCACCAGCGCGTCGACCATGGTGTTCTGCGCCGCAAGCGCCCCCAGCGTCTCGCGCACCTGCGGAAAGTTGATGACGCCGTTGGTCTCGGCGATACGCCGGGCGATACCGACGAGGAAGCGCATCTTTACCATCAGGCGGACCTGCGCCTGGTAATTCTGGAAGACGTGCGCCGGCGTGGCGTGGAACTGCCGCTGGCACATGGCGATATCCTGGTTGATGAAGACGCGGTCCCAGGGAACCTTCACATCGTCGAAGTAGAGCACCGCGTCGTTCTCGTCGAAGCGGCTGGCGAGCGGATTGTCGAAGACGCTGGTCGCACTCTCCTCGTAGGATTTGCGCGACAAGATCTTCAGCCCGCCGGCATTCATTGGCACGGCGAAGGACATCGCATACGGCTCGTCGCCCTCGCGCAGCGGCTGGATGCAGGTGACGAACACCTCGTTTGCCATGATGCCGCCGGTGGCCAGCATCTTGGCGCCGCGGATCGTCAGACCAGCGGTGTCCTGGTCGACGACGCCAGCGGTGAGGAAGCGGTCCTGCTGCTCGCCGGCGGACTTCGAGCGGTCGGCCTGCGGATTGATGATGACGTAGGTGAGGTAGAGCTCGTTGTCTCTGGCGTAGCGATAATAGTCGGCAAGTGCCGCGGCGCGGACCTTGTCGTGGGCCTCGAAGACCTCAATCCCCATGAACATGCCGGAAATGCAGGAGGCGACATGGTCCGGCGCGCGGCCGAGAAAGCCGTAGTGAAGCTCTGTCCAGGCTTCCAGCGCCTTGCGCCGCTCGACGAGATCGGGATGGTTGCGCGGCAACTGCCAGATACGGTTGGCTCGCTGCCCGCCGCTTTCGGGGACCTCGAAGGTCATCAGCTCCCGGTTGTCCGGCCGAGCCTGGAAGTCGTAGAGCGTGCCGACAGACCGGATCGTCTGGCGGAAGGCGCGATGCGCGGTGACGTCGCCGGCCGCCTCGCCGTTAATATAGACCTGCCTGCCGTCCCTCAGCGTCTCGATATGCTGTGCACCGGTCTTGATCATCTTCCCCTCCAAGGGATCAGTAGTGCCAAGAAATCAGTAGTGCCAAAAATTCAGTAGTGAATGTCGAGCGGCCAGAGCGGCGCCGTGAACTCCGTTGGCTGCAGCGACGCGTAGCGCCCCTTGCCGAAAACAAGCGGCTGGCGCTCGGCGAAAGACCGGAAATGCTTCACCCTGCCAATGAACAGCACATGGTCGCCGGCCTCGTGCCTGGCCCACGGTTCGCAGTCGAACACCGCAGCCACCCCGGGCAGCGCCGGAGCGCCCGAGCAGCCGTGCTCGAACCGCACCCTTCCCATTTGTTGGAGAGCGGTCGCGCGAAACGGTCGGAAATGTCCTTCTGGTTCTCGGCAAGAACGTTGACCGCATAGCTGGCGGCCTTCTGCCATAGCGGCAGGCTTGCTGAGCGGCAATCGATGCTGAACAGGACAAGCGGAGGATCCAGAGACAACGAGTTGAACGAGCTCATCGTCATGCCGAGCTGCTCGCCATCGGCCAGACAGGTGACGACGCAGACACCGGTCGGAAACTGCCCCAGTGCCTGCCGAAACGCACGCACGTCGAAAGCCGTTTCCCGCTCGATGATCATACCCCTGCCCTTTCGGCACTGGTCTGTTAAGTCACCAAATCAATTCACCGCGATCCGTTGACGCACTGCCCGTCCGCTATCATCTTTTCCCGCCCATTTGACCGCGCCCGGCCATACGGACGCCACGGCCTTCATCTATGCGCCGCGACCGCCGACCTTTGCGCGGTTACTGCCGACCCCCAGCCTGCCGCCATCGGCAGCCGCAAGGCGACGAGCGTCCGCGCCAGATGCTCGGCGACTGCTGCGGCCGCCTGTTCGGGCTGTCCGCGGCGTATCCCCTCGACGATCGCCGCGTGCTCGGCGAGCACGCTGTCTCCGCGCCCGCCGGAGATCGAGATGGCATGCACGCCCATCCTCAACTGGCGATCCCGCAGGCTTTCATAGAAGTCCGCGAGCATCGAATTGCCGGCCGCGCGCACGATCGTGCGATGAAATTCCCGATCGCATTCGATGAACGCAACGGGGTCATGCCGCACCTCCATTTGTCGGGCGATCAGCCTGTCGAGTTCCGCCGCAAGCATTTCTCCGAAGCCGGCCGCCTGCCGCACGCACCACTCCTCGACCAGGCCGCGCGCCTGCATGACCGCGTCGATCTCCGCTTCGGTGATCGGCGGCACATAGGCGCCCTTCTTCGGCACGATCTGCAGGAAGCCGTCGGCTTCGAGCCGCAACAGTGCTTCACGCACCGGCGTCCGCGACGTTCCCGTCTCGCGGCAAACCTCCGCCTCGGTAAGGAACGTGCCTTCCCGACCGGGCAACGTGAGCACATGCTGCTTCAGCCAGCGGTAGACGACGTCCTGCGCAGCACCTGTCTGATGGCTCACGACGGGATCCTTGCTCGATGTCGTTTATTCATAGACAGGATATATACATGATGTCTATGTGAAATTCAAGCGGCACGTTGCTCTAGTTTGAGGCGAGATTGGAACAGTGATGTTCGATGTCGTCGAAGACAGTCCCGGACACGGTCAAAAGCGCCGGCCAGCCATGATCGCGTGGCGATGCGACCGGCCGCCTGGTCGGTTTGGCAGTAGCGCTCCAGCGCTGCTCGATAGGCGCTCCCTCACGCCGGTTCGCGCTTCAGTGCCTGCGCCATGCAGTGGATACCGCCGCCGGTCTTCGAGATTTCGCTCATGTCGATGGCCGCGACCTCGAAGCCGCGCGCCTTGAGCTGGCCGATCAGCGTCTGGCTCGAGGTCGGGGCGATCACCCTGTCCTTGCCCAGCGACATGAAGTTGCAGCCTAGCGCCATCGTGTCCTGGAACGGCACGTCGATGATTTCGTGGCCCTTGCCCTTCAGCCAGTCGACGATGCCCGGCTCCGTGCAGGCGAGGCAGACGGCGGTCAGCTTTTCGGCGATCGGCACCACCATGAGGTCGATATGGACATAATATTCGTCGATGAAGGCGATGCGGGTCTCCCAGCCCTCCTTGTCGAACCAGGCCTGGACCTGGCGGGCGCCCTCCTCCTGCGTGCGGGCGCCGCCGCAGCCGATCAGTACCACGCCATCCTCGATGACGTTGAAGTCGCCGCCTTCGAACGTGCCGGCGGTGACCATGTCGTAGATCGGGATGCCGAGCTTTTCATAGGTGCGGATCGCCGCGTAGTTCTCGCCGCGCCGCCACCATTGGGCCATGGCAGTGATGATGGCGCCATACGGGGTCATGACGCTGGAATCACGCGAATAGACCTGCATCGGCAGCTCCGGCGTCGGCTCGTGCCAGTGGATATTGACGCCGAAATGCTCGTAGGCGGCGGCCAGGTCCTTGTGCTGCGCCTGCGCGATCTGGACGTTGCAAGGCGCCTCGCGCAGATGTTTTCGCGACAGCGAACTGGTCGAGAGATGGCGCAGGAAATTCGGCGAGCCGAGCAGCACGTCGGTCAGCACGTCGGTCTCGTTGGCAAAGCCCCAGGCGGTCAGCGGCTTGGTGCCGCCGGCCGGGTTGCGGCGCTGCAGCGAAAACGGCTCGGCGACGATGCGGTCATGTACGGTCATGGGGTTCTCCTCGTGAAGGGGCGGCTTGGTTGATCATGCGGCTTGGTTGCCGGGTATCCACCAATCCCGTCCGCGCGGGGTGGTGACATATTCCGGCCAGCGAAATCCAATCGGCGGCTCGTAGTCGCACAGCGGCGCGATCCAGCTCGTGCCGCCGATCCCGCCGCCGGTGCGGGCGACGAATTCGTCCATCGCCGCGTCGCGCGCGGCCTCGTCTTCCAACAGGCGAAGTGCTGCCAGCGCGATCGTCTTTGCTGCGCAGGTGACCATCGGGTCGATGGTGGCAGAAATGCCGCCGAGCGCATTCATCGCCCAGGATGGATAGGCGTGGCCGTTCTCGGACCGCAGCGCCGGCCGGGCGACATAGAACCGCGCCGTCGGCGCATGCCACGACATGTCGGTGTAATCGTCGGAGGTGGAATTGAGCTGCGATGGCGGCAGGTCGCGACGCAGCAGCGCCTCTGCATCCTGCGGCGCAATCAGCCGCTCGAGCTCGGCGATGAATGGTTCCTCGGTCGCCTCGCCGCCGGCATTGACCTGGATTTCGCGGGCGATCGCCTTGGCCATCTCATCCCAGCGCGGTGGCCCGACCGCCGCCAACGCGTCGAAGGCAATGCCGGCCATGACGTGATTGGCCAGCCCCGGCCGCGACTTCGAGACCCAGTGCCGCTCATGGCGGCAGCCGCTCATCTTTGCCGCGGCCTCCGCATTGCGATCGAGCATGGCGGTGGCCTGCTCGGCCATCGCAACCGTCGGCACGCGGATCATGTACTGGATCTCGGCCAGCCCAGCCGGCAGATTGTCGGCGGTCGCCTGCCCCGCCGTCAGGATCGCCTCGCTGATCGACCAGCCGCCCTGGTGCGGCAGCATGGAATCGCGCAGCGCCTTCGAGGCCAAGTACATCATCATGAGCGCATCGTTGGCGCCCGGCGCCCTGACCGCCGAATGCGCCTGCGGGATGGGTGCTGCGGTGCCGGCCACCCTCGCCCAATGTTCCGGCTCGTCGCAGATGAAGCGGTAGATCATCGCATAGGCCGCACCGCAATGGGTGTCCCACCGCGCCGTGTTGCACAGCGGCAGCATGTAAAAAGGATGGAAGGAGATCATGCCTGCCAGCCCGTCGTAGTAGCCCTTCGCCGCATGGATCGGCTTCGACCCCCGCACCTTCTCCGCCGGCTCGCCGGTGAAGCGCAGCGTGCCTGATATGCCGTGGCGCTGCATCGCCGCCTTGGTCGCCAGCAGCCCGCCGAGGCTGGCAATGCCGAGGCCGGAATGCGGATCGGTGTGGCCGCCGGCCTGTTCGCCGAGGCCCGGACGCGGTCGCTTTACCGTCGCCGCATCCTGGCAATTGCCAGGCACCGCGTCGTATTCGGCATACAAGCCGATCGTCGGGCCGGCACCGTTTGTCCAATGGGCGCAGAAGGCCGTTGGCATACCGCCAGACCCTTCCTCGACCGAAAAGCCTTCGTGCTTCAGGCGCTCGACATACCAGACGGCCGACTGGTATTCGCGCCAGGCGGTCTCGCCGAAATCGAAGATGGTCCGCGTCCACGCCGACAGCGACGGCTGGATGTCGTCCAGACAAGCAAGCGCGGTCGCTTGCGCCGAGGTCACCGGTTTCTCCATGGCGGAAAGAAAGCAGTGAAGCGCCCCGCCAAAAAGTGATATGTTTTCCCGGCTCATGCAAATTCGGTTCACCTCTTGAGAATTCCCTCGACGCAGGCGCTGCGCGCCCTCGACAGTTTTGCCCGCCATGGCAGCGTCTGGCGCGCCGCTGACGAACTGCATCTGACCCGCAGCGCAGTCAGTCATCAATTGCGCCTGCTTGAACGCGATCTCGGCTTCGACCTGCTCGAACGCATCGGCAAGGGCGTGGCGCTGACGCCGCGCGGCCAGCGCTATGCCAGCGACGTGCGCAAGGCGCTGACGGTGCTGGGCGACGCGGTGACGCGCCATGCCGGCACCGGCGTCGGCGGCTCATTCAGTGTCAGTTGTACGCCGGGTTTCGCCTCGCTGTTCCTGTGCACCCATATCGGCGAGTTCCGGCAGATGTACCCCGATGTCGCGCTGCGCGTCCTGACGCCGCGGCGTCTCGATGACGTCAGCAATGCCGAGGCCGACGCCTTTATCGCCTTTGGCGTCGGCAACTGGCCGAACCGCGCGGTCGAGCTGTTGTGCGAGATTTCCTTCACGCCGCTGTGCAGCCCGACGCTGCTCAACAAGATCGGCGGCTTCTCCAAGCCGGCAGACGTGCTGCGCGCCAATCTCCTGCATCTCGGCGACACCGAGGACTGGGCGCGCTGGCTGGCCCTGTCCAAGGTCGAGAACCCCGACCCGGAAGGCGGCATCTTCTTTTCCGACATGAACCTGGTCTTTTCGGCGGCGATCGCCGGCCAGGGCATCGCCATCGGCGACGAGCTGACCAGCGGCCGGGCACTGAGCGAAGGCCGGCTGGTCCGCCCCTTCGACATAGCGATCAATTCCCCGCGCTCGTATTTTCTGGTTTCCGAGCACGCCAAGGCGGCGCATCCGGTGCTGGAGGCGTTTGGGCGGTGGCTGAGGTCGAAGCTGTCGGAGAACCAGCGTTAATCTCCCCCCTCGAGGGGGAGATGGCCGCGAAGCGGCCAGAGGGGGTCGGTCCGACTGGGCTCGGCCTGCTGGTGCAGAGGAGGTTGGCGCTCCACGCGCAACGACCCTCTCTGTCGCCTTCGGCGACATCTCCCCCTCAAGGGGGGAGATTGGCAGCGCTACCCGCCATAGATGAATCAAATTTGCCGATCAGGCGAAAACTATTCGGTTGCGGTGAGCCGCCGCCCTGCCTACGATTTCGCCTACGCTAAGGAAAGGGCAGGATGCAGCAACCCGGCCGGGCCGCAGAGATCAAGGCAATCGGGATCGGCAAGAGCTTCGGCTCGTTCCGTGCGCTGGACGATCTGGCGCTCGATATCGGCCGTGGCGAGTTCCTCACCCTGCTCGGCCCGTCCGGTTCGGGCAAGACCACCTTCCTGATGATTCTTGCCGGCTTCATTCAGCCGACCGACGGCCGCCTTTACAGCGACGGCGTCGACATCACCGAGCGGCCGGCCGAGCAGCGCGCCGCCGGCATGGTGTTCCAGGGCTACGCACTGTTCCCGCATATGTCGGTCGAGGCCAACATCGCCTTCCCGCTCAAGGTGCGCAAGAAGCCGGCGGCCGAGATCAAGCGCCGCGTCGGCGAAATGATCGAGCGCGTCGGGCTCAAGGGCCACGAAAAGAAACTGCCGTCGCAATTGTCCGGTGGCCAGCAGCAGCGCGTCGCGCTGGCGCGGGCGCTGGTCTTCGAGCCTGGCGTGCTTTTGCTCGATGAGCCGTTTTCGGCGCTCGACAAGGGCCTGCGCGGCCAGATGCAAGCCGAGATGAAGCGGCTGCACCAGGAGACCGGCACAACCTTCGTCTTCGTCACCCATGACCAGAGCGAGGCGCTGGCATTGTCGTCGCGCGTCGCCATCTTCAACCACGGCAAACTGCTGCAGGTCGGCGCCCCGGACGAGGTCTACGACCGGCCGGACAACCGCTTCGTCGCCGAGTTCCTGGGCGAGATCAACATGCTGCCGCTGAAGGGCGTGCGCCCGGCGGACGATGGCTCGACGGGCCTCTGCGAAGATCGCGCGATCAGCATGCGCTGCAAGGCCGAGAAGGTGCGTGGCGACGCCATCCTGGCGATCCGGCCCGAATACATGTCGATCGCGCCGGAAGCGGCAGCGGGCGAGAATGGCATTGCCGCGACTGCCGTCGCCTCCACCTATCTCGGCGCTGCGACGCGGCTCGATCTGACGACGCGCCAGGGCGCCAAGGTGACGGTCTCGGTGCCGAACGAGGTTGCCGCTTCCGCGCTCAGCAAAGGCAATTCCGTCTGGCTGACTTGGCCGGCGGAAAAGGGTTTCCTCCTTCCGGACGGAGGACAATGACAATCGGCGTAGCGAAGGCGCCAAGCTCACTTTCGGGAATATCAACGACAAAAAAGGGGAACTGACATGACAAACGACACCAAGAAACATTCGATCGAGGCGCTGTCCGCCAGGGCCGTGCGCGGCGAGATCTCGCGCCGGCAGTTCACGCAACTGGCCGCACTGGTGCTGGCCGGCACGCCGATGCTGCTGCGCTCGACCGGCGCCTTTGCCGCGGCGAAGGAGCTGGTGCTGGTCAACTGGGGCGGCGACGCCATTACCGCCTATGACGCCGCTTACGGCCAGGCCTTCACCAAGGAGACCGGCATCACCGTCAAGATGGACGGTTCCGGCCCGACCGAAGGCGCAATCGCGGCGCAGTTCAAGAGTGGCGCCCCGACCTGGGACCTGGTCGACGTCGATCCGTTCTCGGCCATCACGCTCGGCGCGCAAGGCATGCTCGAGCCGATCGATTATTCGATCGTCGACAAGAAGAAGATGCGGCCGGGATTCGGCTGGGAATACGCCGCCTCGACCTATTTCTTCTCCTATGTCATCGCCTACGATGCCGAGAAATACGGCAGCCAGGCACCGACAGGGATGGCCGACTTCTTCGACGTGGCAAAATTCCCCGGCAAGCGCTCGCTCTACAAATGGGGCGTGTCGAGCTGGGAAGCGGCGCTGCTTGCCGACGGCATCGCGCCGGCCTCGCTCTATCCGCTCGACCTCAAGCGCGCGCATGACAAGATCGCCGCCTTCAAGGAAAACGTCGTCGCCTATTGGGGTGGCGGCGCCGAAAGCCAGAGCGTGCTGCTCAATGGCGAGGCCTCGATGGCGATCGTCTGGTCGACCCGGGCTTCGCTCATCGAGCAGGACTCCGGCGGCAAGATCAAGTTCATCTGGGACCAGGGCCTGATCTCGCCCGGCGCGCTCGCCGTGCTCAAGGGCAATCCCGGCGGCAAGGACGCGGCGATGAAGTTCATCGCTAGCACCCAGGACCCGCAGAAGGAACTCATCATGTTCGAAAAGCTCGGCCAGGGTCCGGCCAATCCGGCCGCCGACGCGCTGATCCCCGCCGACAAGAAGCGCATCAACCCCGTCGATCCCGAGAACATGAAAAAGCAGATCCCGCTCGACATGGATTGGTACGCCAAGAACTACGGGGCGGCACTCGACGAATACACGAAGATCATCTCCGCCTGACAAGCCGGGATAACCGGGGGCGAGATGAGAGCATACCTCTCCGACAGGATGGGCGCGGCGGTGTTAATGGCGCCGCTGCTCCTCTTTCTTGTGCTGGCCTACGCCTGGCCATTCCTCGGCGTGGTCAAATGGAGTTTTACCCTGCCCACACCGGGGCTGGGGCAGTACAATGCGCTGCTCACGGATCAGTTGGTGCAGTCGGTCTTCATCCGCACGTTGCGCATCGCCGCCATCGTGACGATCGTTTCGGTTGCCGCCGCCTACGCCATCACCGTTGTCTGGGTGCGCGGCACGCCGGTGCAGCGCGTCCTTGCCGAGTTCTGCATCCTGGTGCCGTTTTGGATCTCGGTGCTGACGCGCGCCTTCGGCTGGGTGGCGCTTTTGTCCAATCGCGGCCTGATCAACACCTGGCTGCAGGCGGTCGGCTTCATCTCGGAGCCGCTGGCGCTGGTGCGCAATGAGTTCGGCGTCATCGTTGGCATGACGCATTTCCTCATCCCCTTCGCGGTGTTTCCGCTGGCCTCTTCGATGCGTAGCCTCGATGACCGCGTGCTGCTTGCGGCGCGCGGCCTCGGCTCCAGCCGCATGCGCACCTTCTGGTCGGTGTTCGTGCCGATGACCCGCTCCGGCATCATCGGCTCGGCGCTGATCGTCTTCGTCTTTTCGCTCGGCTTCTTCGTCACGCCGGCGATCCTCGGCGGCGGCCGCAGCGTGATGATCGCCGAGCTGATTTATCTCCGCATCTTCCAGAGCCCGGATTGGGGCCTGGGCGCGGCGATCAGCGTGGTGCTGGTGCTGTTCGTCGCCGCGCTGATGGCGCTGCTTTTCCGTTATGTCAGGCCGAAGCAGTTGGTGTAGCGCGATGCCGACCTACCGCCCCGGTCCCGTCTCGTTGATCCTCGCCGCCTTGGTCGCGCTGTTCCTGCTGCTGCCGCTGCTCGCCGTCATTCCGGTGTCGCTGACGCCGAGCCGCATGCTGGCGATGCCGTCCGGCGAATTGTCGCTGCGCCATTACCAGGCGCTGATCGAGGATCCGCGCTGGATCAATTCGATCCTGCTCTCGATCAGGATCGGCATAGTCAGCAGCGCCTTTTCCACGGTGCTGGCACTGTGCTTCAGCCTCGGCGTCTGGATGTTCCAGCCGCGCTTCACCGCCGCTCTCGTCGGCTTCGTGCTGCTGCCGATGGTAGTACCGCCGGTGGTCTCGGCGATCACGCTCTATTTCCTGCTGACCTCGCTCTCCGGCGTCAGCTCGTTCTTCGGCTACGACACCTGGCTGGGTGTCGCCATGGCGCATGCGGTGATGACGGTGCCCTTCGCCACGGTGCTGATCCTGGTGTCGCTCAGCCAGCTCGACCGCCGCATCGATCTTGCCGCACGCGGCCTCGGCGCCACCGTGTGGGAGCGCGCCACCCGCATCATCATGCCCAACATCAAGTTCGGCATCGTCACCGCGGCACTGCTCTCCTTCGTGCTGTCTTGGGAAGAGATCGGCGTCACCCTGTTCATCACCTCGGTCAACGCCATCACGCTGCCTCGCTTGATGTGGATGGGCCTGCGCGACAACATCGACCCGGCGATCGCAGCCCTCTCGGTGATCCTGATCGTCATCACCGTGCTGGTGCTTGTGGCGCGCAGCCTCGTGGTCAGGCTGCGCGCGGCGCAGTGAGGGCTGCCTCACGCCGTGGTTACTGGCGCGAATGAAACCTTGCGCTACGATTTTCGTTATAGATAGTTCAACACGTCGAAGGCTCCGCCATGACCCAAGGATGGTTTTCCAAGCCGGTAGCGGTTGCGGTCGGCATCGTGGGAGATATCCGCAACATTTCCAATGCACGGCAGGCTGTCGAATTGCTGGAAGCCCATTGGCGCGACGCCGGCAGCGCCAAACACGGCTTGGCACTGCGCACATGCCGCCGTGCCGTGAGCGACGATCGCTGGACCGAAGCCGCCAGGGACGCGTTCATCGAGGCCGCGCGGGAGGCGCATGTCCTGGTCGAGCGAGCCGTCGAGCCGGAGGGCCGATCCCGGCAGCAGGGTGATCGCCGCTAACCCATCGCGTGGCGGATTCTCTTGGACAGGCGGCTCAGAAATGCCGGCCTGGACGACGCGTCAAGCTTCCACGACAGCACCGCGGTCGACATTTTCCGCGGCAACACCCCAACCGACAGGAACCAGGCGGCAAGGATGGCGCGCCGCCGCAGGGATGCGGTCATTTCGAGGCTGGCGACGGCGCCGGCTGCCCCGAGCGCCAGCCGGGAATCGTCGGCCACGGGATGTCGGTCTCTGTCGGCGCAAAGCGACGCCAGCCGCTCCTCCAGGTGGACCGGATCGTGGCGGACAGCATCCGACGGCACGATGTTCAGGCCGATCCCGGAGGCCTGGTCGGACAGCGCCTGCATGCGGCGGAAATCGTGGGTTACCCGCCAGCGTGCCCGTTCGCCGAGCTTTTCACCGAAGACCGAATGGTTGGCGCCATGGATCCGGTAGGCGCCGAGGCATTCGTCGATGGACTGGACATGCCCGTACATAGGCGCCAGCGTTGCCAGGTAGCCGTCGGCGCCCTGGCGGAACTCCGGCTCCGGTATGGGCATGATCGATTCGAGCGTTGCGCGGTCGAAGGCCAGCCCGCTGGTCACGGTGGTCTGATAGCGGCCCTTGTGCAGCAGTTTCGGCATGACGTCGCCGCTGTCGAAAGGCAGTTCGGGCGGCGGAAAGACATCCTTGATGCGTTGCCCTTCGTCGACGATATGCAGTCTGGACTGCACCTGAGCGGTTGCCTCGTCCCAGGTGTCGACGATGGTGGAGACGGCACTTGGATAAAGATAGTCGTCGGCGTCGAGGAACAGGACGATCTTGCCCGAGCTCGCCGCAAAGCCGGTGTTGAACGCCGCCGCGTGTCCGCCATTTTGCGCTCGCGGCCGTGCGAGGATCTCGTCCCCATAGGATTTCATGATCGTCGTGGAATTATCCTGCGATGCATCGTCGACGACGATGACCTCGACATCCGCGTAGTCCTGCTCGAGGGCGCTGTCGATGCTGCGTTTGAGAAACCGCGCATAGTTGTAATTCGGGATGATGATGGATACCGGAATCCTGTTTTGGACAGACTGCATCGCGTTTGACCTCGCATCTTGCTTTGGTTCGGCAAGGGCCCTCATAGGCTCGGCCATCTTCAAGCGCCCCTCTTGGCGCGGGACGCGTTCCCCGGGGAAAAAGCTTGCGCTTTCCACGAGGAGACGGGTCACGTTTCGCTTTGCGACTTCGTATTGAGGCCGCCATTGCCTTCGAGGGCTGCTGCCATGGTCAGGGGGCCGGCGGCAGCAAAAGCTCCAACGGTTCGGCCAAGGTGATATCGCAACCGAGCCCGACGGAAATGTCTCGCCTCGCGATCAGGTCGGGAGCGAAGCGGACGGGTGCCATGAAGGCATGGCGGATACTGGCTTTTAAATGCGGCTGGAACAAGCCCGCGTCGAAAACGGGGCCACTTCAGGTTGCGTTCAGGCGGCATGCCGCGACCGCCGGTGCTTTTGCCCCGGAGCCGGCGAACCGCCTCCGGGGCTTAAAGCCATGTGGCCTGAACAGTCAGGCGGCCTGCAAGCCTGGCAGCGACAGGTCTACTTCCTCCGGCAAGTCGCCGGCCATGGCGGCGGCAAACTTCGTCTGGTCGAGTTCTCCCTCCCAGCGTGCCACCACCACTGTCGCCACGGCATTGCCGATAAAATTGGTCAGCGCCCGGCATTCCGACATGAAGCGGTCGACGCCGAGGATCAGCGCCATGCCGGCGACCGGCACGGTGGGTACGACCGAGAGCGTCGCCGCCAGCGTGATGAAGCCGGCGCCGGTGATGCCGGCGGCACCCTTGGAGCTCAGCATGGCAACGGCGAGCAGCAGGATTTGGTCGCCGTAGGTGAGCGGCGTGTCGGTCGCCTGCGCGATGAACAGCGCCGCCAGCGTCATGTAGATGTTGGTGCCGTCGAGGTTGAAGGAATAGCCGGTCGGGATGACCAGGCCGACCACCGAGCGGTTGCAGCCGGCGCGCTCCATCTTGGCCATGAGGCCCGGCAGTGCCGCTTCCGAGGACGAGGTGCCGAGCACCAGCAGCAGCTCTTCCTTGATGTAGCGGATCAGCGCCAGGATCGAGAAGCCGTTGTAGCGGGCAACCGCGCCGAGCACCACCAGCACGAACAGCAGCGCGGTCAGGTAGAACGTGCCGATCAGCATGGCGAGGTTGGCGATCGAGCCGATGCCGTATTTGCCGATGGTGAAGGCCATCGCGCCAAACGCGCCGATCGGCGCGGCCTTCATCAGGATGGCGACGAGGCGGAAAATCGGCGTGGTCAGTGCCTGCAGGAAATCGACGACCGGACGACCGCGATCGCCGACCAGCGCCAGGGCGACACCGAACAGCACCGAGAAGAACAGCACCTGCAGGATATCGCCCTGCGCGAAGGCGCCGGTGATGGTGTCGGGGATGATGTTCATCAGGAAGCCGACGATGGTTGTGTCGTGCGCCTTCTCCGCATAGGCCGTCACCTTGGTGGTATCGAGCGTGGCCGGATTGATATGCATGCCGGCGCCGGGCTGGACGACATTGGAGACGACCAGGCCGACGACCAGCGCCAGCGTCGAGAATACCAGGAAATAGATCATCGCCTTGCCGGCGACGCGGCCGACCTTCTGCAGGTCGGAAACGCCGGCGATACCGGTCGCCACCGTCAGGAAGATCACCGGCGCGATCACCATCTTCACCAGCTTGATGAAGGCGTCGCCGAACGGCTTCATCGCCTCGCCGGTTTCCGGATAGAAATGGCCGAGCAGCACACCGGCGGCGATCGCCGCCAGCACCTGCACATAAAGATGCCGGTATAAGGGAAGTTTCCCGCGCGGCTCGGCGGCAGCGATTGCTGTCTGCATGACGTCCTCCATGGCGCCCCGATCGAAAGCTCGACTCCCCGGGGCAGTTGTTTTGACCAGCAGCCTCGCGACTGCTGAATTCGTGTTTGCAACAGCCGTGCCAAATACGCACAGGAGTTCTTTGTCCTTGATTTTGTTGAACATTCGCAAACGTCCGCAGTGCTGGACGCATGGACGAGTGCGAATCTCCGCATAGGTCGAATTGTGTTTTGTGCGAGTTCATGCACAAATGGGCGATGCTGCAACGCCCCGCCGGTACCTTGTCTTCGACGCCCGAGCAACTCGCCAGGCGTGCGCGCCGAGCCTGGCTGCTGTTTGCGGCCGTCGCCTTGCTGATCGTCACGGCAGCGCTCTACGGCGCCGGCCTCTTCGGCCGCAAGGCCGAGGTCGAGACCCTGGCGGCGCAGGGGCGTACCGACGCCAATCTGAAGGTCGCGCTGCTGCGCGCCGTGCTCGAAAGCCCGCGCGCCCTGCCCCTGCTTTTATCCGCGGACCAGCAAGTGCGTGACGCGCTGTCGCAGAAAAATGCCGCGGCGATCGATGTGCTGAACCGCAAGCTCGAGGGGCTGGTCTCCGGCACCAAGGCGTCGGTGCTCTATGTCGTCGGCACCGACGGACTGGCGATCGCCTCCAGCAACTGGCGCGAGCCGATCAGCTTCGTCGGCAATGACTACCGTTTTCGCGATTATTTCTCCGGCGCGATGCAGGCCGGAACCGCCGAGTATTTTGCGCTCGGCAATGTCAGCAAGCGTCCCGGCCTCTACATCTCGCGGCGCGTCGGCGATGCAGACGCACCGCTCGGCGTCGTCGTCGTCAAGATGGAGTTCGACCAGCTCGAAGCCGACTGGCGCGAGGCCAACCGCCCGGCCTATGTCAGCGACGAGAATGGCGTCGTGCTGATCACCAGCGTGCCGTCCTGGCGCTTCATGACAACCGCACCACTGGCCGCACCTAAGCAAGCCGTGATCCGCGACAGCCAACAGTTCGGCGACGCGCCGCTTGTTGCGTTGCCGATCATGCACCCGCAGCCGCTCAGCCCGGATGTGTCGATCATTCACGCGGTGACGCCCGGCGGCAGCGACGCGGAGTATCTCAGCCTCTCAACGCCGGTCCCCTCGACCCCATGGCGGCTCGACTATCTCGTCCCGGCCGAGGCGCCGATCGCCGCCGCCGCCCGCGAAATGCGGCTCCTCGCGCTCGGCGTCGTCGTCCCGCTGCTCGGCCTGGCCGCGTATCTGTTGTGGCGCCGGCGGTCGGCGCAGATGCGGATTGCCGCCGAACAGGCGGCGCGCACCGAGCTCGAACGCCGCGTCGTCGAACGCACCGAGGATTTGAGCCGCGCCCGCGACCGGCTGCAGGCCGAGATAACAGGCCACCGCAGCACGGAAGCCAAGCTCCAAATCGTGCAGCAGGATCTGGTCCAGGCCAACCGCCTCGCCATCCTCGGCCAGGTCGCCGCCGGCGTCGCCCATGAGATCAACCAGCCGGTCGCCACCATACGCGCCTATGCCGACAACGCCCGCACCTTCCTCGACCGCAAGCAGACCGGGCCGGCCGAGGAAAACCTCGGCGCCATCGCAGCCCTTACCGAACGCATCGGCTCGATCACCGAGGAATTGAAGGCATTTGCCCGCAAGGGCCGCACCGCCGCCGAGCCTGTCGAATTGCGCGGTGTCATCGAGGGTGCGGTGGTGCTGTTGAGAAGCCGCTTTGCCGGCCGGCTCGACGCATTGGCCATCGACCTGCCGCCGCCGAGCCTCAGGGTCATGGGCAATCGGGTGCGGCTCGAACAGGTGCTGATCAACCTCTTCCAGAACGCGTTGGAGGCGCTCGCCGGCCGCGACGACGCTCATGTGCAGGTGTCGGTCGAAGCGACCGCGGACGGCGTGACGGTTGGCGTGTCCGACAATGGACCCGGCATTCCGCCAGCGATTCTCAAATCGCTGTTCACGCCGTTCAACACCTCCAAGGAAAAAGGCCTTGGCCTTGGCCTTGTCATCTCGAAGGACATCGTCGCCGATTATGGCGGCCGCATCGAGGTTTCAAGCAACGACGGCGGCACCCGCTTCACCATTCATCTCCAGACAGCAGCGTAAGCCATCATGACGAACGACAATGCCGCGCCGGTGATCCTGATCGACGACGACCGCGATCTCCTCAAGGCCACCGCGCAGACGCTGGAGCTTGCCGGCTTCTCGGTCTCCGCCTTTGCGGTGGCGGCCGAGGCGCTGGCCGGGCTCGACGCCGGTTTTGCCGGCGTCGTGGTGTCGGATATCCGCATGCCGCAGATCGACGGCTTGCAGCTTTTCAACCGTGTCCTGCGGCTGGATGCGGACATTCCCGTCATCCTCGTCACCGGCCACGGCGACATCGCCATGGCCGTCAAGGCGATCAAGGACGGCGCCTACGACTTCATCACAAAGCCTTTCGCCGCCGACCGGCTGGTGCAGAGCGTGCGCCGGGCAGCGGAAAAGCGCCGCCTGGTGATGGAGAATCGCGCCTTGCGCGAGGCGGCCGGAGAGGCGCAGGACGGCCTGCCGCTGATCGGCCAGACACCGGCGATGGACAGGCTGCGCCGCACGCTGCGCCAGATCGCCGACACCGACGTCGATGTGCTGGTGACCGGCGAGACCGGCTCCGGCAAGGAGGTGGTCGCCAGTCTTCTGCATCGCTGGAGCCGTCGCGCCAAGGGCAATTTCGTTGCGCTGAATTGCGGTACGCTGCCGGAGACGGTCATCGAGAGCGAGTTGTTCGGCCATGAGGCCGGCGCCTTCACCGGCGCGCAGAAGAAGCGGATCGGCCGCATCGAGCACGCCAGCGGCGGCACGCTGTTCCTCGACGAGATCGAAAGCATGCCGGTCTCGACACAGGTGCAGATGCTGCGTGTGCTGGAGATGCGCGAGGTCACGCCGCTCGGCACCAACGAGGTGCGGCCGGTGGATCTGCGCGTCGTCGCCGCCGCCAAGGTCGACCTCGGCGATCCGCGCCAGCGCGGCGCCTTCCGCGAGGATCTCTACTACCGGCTCAACGTGGTGACGATCTCGATCCCGCCGCTGCGCGAGCGCCGCGAAGATGTCGCCCTGCTGTTCTTCTACTTCGCCGAGCGCGCCGCCGCCCGCTTCCACCGCCAGGTACCGGCAGTACCGGCGACGGTGCATCGCCATCTGAGCGACCATGACTGGCCGGGCAATGTGCGCGAACTGGCGCATTTCGCCGAGCGGTTTGTGCTTGGATTGGAGGAAGGCGCCCAAGCACAACCCCCTGCCCCGACCCAATCGAAAATCGCCATGAAGCTGCCGGAACGGCTGGAGCGCTACGAGGCCGACATCATCCGCGAGACGCTTGACCGCAACGAGGGCGATGTCAGGCGCACGATCGAAGCGCTGGGGATTCCGCGCAAGACTTTCTACGACAAGCTCCAGCGCCACGGCATCGTGCGCAGCGATTTTTCCAGGTAATCGCCGCCGGACCGGGCAACTCGGCTACTTGGCATCGTGGAAGATGATGCCGACGGTGTGGCGCATGCCGGAGCGAAGCCGGCTGACGCCATGCCGGAGATTGACCCGGTAATTGCCCCGTGTGCCCTGGACCGGACGATTGTGGACCGCGAAGGCGACCGCATCGCCCTGGCGCAGCGGCACCACTTCGGCGCGGCTTTGCATGCGCGGACGCTGCTCGGTCAGCACGAACTCGCCGCCGGTGAAATCCTTACCCGGTTCGGACAACAGGATCGCCACCTGCAGCGGGAAGGCAAGATCGCCGTAGAGATCCTGGTGCAGGCAGTTGAAGTCGCCGGCAACGTATTGCAGCAGGAGCGGCGTCGGCCGCGTCTGGCCCTGCTCATGGCATTGCTTGAGAAACGCGGCGTGTTCGCCGGGATAGCGCTGCGCGATACCCATGCGCGCGTTCCAGTCGTTGGCGACCGTGGCGAGGCGCGGATAGAGCGCGCTGCGCAAGCCGCCGATCAGATCGGGCAGGGGATAGCGGAAATAGCGGTACTCGCCCTTGCCGAAGCCATGCCGCGCCATGTGGACATGGCTGCGGAAGTGGCTTTCATCCGGATAGAGCCCGGCGATCTGCCGGCACTCCTGCGGCGTCAGCAGCTTTTCCATCACCGCGCAGCCATAGCCACTCAGCTCTTCGGCGAGTTTCGGCCAATCATAAGCGGCGACGCGCGTTTCCGCCGAATTGATCGCCGCTTTCGCGCCTATCGAATGGATGGTCATGGCTTTGGCTCCTGTGGCTTCTCTATCATTGAGATGGGTGAAACGGCGCGCGCGGACCACCCGTTTCTTGCCGGGTGAGCTTCGCGGGAGGACAATTTCCGATTTCGTTGTCGTGCGCTAAACTTGGTCCACTTCAACGAGGCCGCCACCTCCATGATCGTCCAGACCTGCATCAATGGTGCGCGCAGCGCCGATTTCCACCCCAACCTGCCGCTTGATCCAGAAGCCATGGCGCGCGACGGTGCGACCTGCGTCGCCGCCGGTGCCGCCGAACTCCACGTCCATGCCCGCGGGCTCGACGGTCGCGAAAGCCTGGCTCCGGCGGCGATGGACCGCACCATCCTTGCGCTCCGCCGCGCCTGTCCTGGAACGTTGATCGGCGTGTCGACCGGCGCCTGGATCGAGAATGACGACGAGCGGACGTTGGCCGCGATCGCCGGTTGGAGCGAGCTGCCCGACTACGCCTCGGTCAATCTCAGCGAAGACGCCGCGCCCGCCGTCATGGAGCGTCTGCGCCAGCGCGGCATTGGCATCGAGGCGGGGCTTGCCTCGGTTGCCGATGCCGAGCGGTTGGCGAGCCTCGACCATGGCAAACGCGTGCTGCGCATCCTGATCGAAATCTCCGAGCAGGAGTCGGACGATGCGCTGGAGATCAGCGACGATATCGCCGCCGTGCTCGACGGCGCCGGAATGCGCCGGGAGATCCTGCTGCACGGCGCCGACGCCACGGTCTGGCCTTTCGTGCACCGGGCGGCGGCGCGTGGCTGGTCGACGCGTGTCGGACTGGAAGACGGCAAGGAGCTTCCTGATGGAACGGTAGCATCCGGTAACGCTGCACTGACAGCCGCGGCGGTCGCGATTTTCAGAGCGGGACGTTAGCGGGGGGCAAAAAACCCGCCTCCGGTGGGCGGGTCGTTGGAGCCAATGAGCACCATACCTAAATTAGTAGCATAGCTGCCGGCACAAAGCAAGAACAAAATGTGGCACCGTGGCCGAAAAACAGGAAAATAAGCTCCTGACGGCGCGCAGCGGCCTCATGCTGGCCTTACTGCGTATCGGCGTGCGTGCTTAATTCAGCCCTCTTCCCATCCGAGACGACGGCGAGGTCGAGGACCTTCTGCAATTCGGCCGCGTGGCGAAATGACGGTTCGGCCTGGATGCCGTTGCGCACCGCATTGACGAAGCGCTGGTAGTTGGTCGCCACCGTTCCGGCGTCCAGAACCTGCCATTTGGCGTTTTCGACGTCTTCGCCGATGCAGGCTTTCAGCTCCGAGCCGGTCAGATTGTGCACGACTTCGATGCCGCCCTTGTCGCCGTAGATGCGCAGGCGGAGTTCGTTCAAATGGCCGGTTGCCCAGCGGCTGGCATGGACGACGCCGAAAGCGCCATTGCTGAAATCCAGCGCCATGGTGAAGCTGTCATTGGCGTCGAGCTCGTACTCGCCGATGCGGTTGCCGGGGGCCTTGTCGAAGGATCTCAGCCGGCAGAATACATGGTCGATGTCGAGCGCCGCGCCATAGCTGGCGAAATCGAGGATGTGGATGCCGACGTCGCCCAGCACGCCATTGGAGCCGTGGCCGCGCGACAGCCGCCACAGCCATTTCGGATCGGTGCGCCAGTCGCCCCAGAACTTGGATACCAGCCAGCTCTGCAGATAGGACGCCTCGACATGCCTGACCGTGCCGATCTCGCTGGCCAGCACCATGGCGCGCGCTCTCTGCAGCGGCGCGACATTGCGATAGGTCAGGTTGACCATGTTGATGATGCCGGCCCGCTCGGCCGCATCGGCCATTTCACTGGCCTTCTCGAAGTTTTCGGCCAGTGGTTTTTCGCACAGCACCGGCTTGCCCGCCGCGATCAGCATCATGGTGGTCGGATGATGAATGCGATCGGGCGTCACGTTCGCCACCGCGTCGAACTTGCCCCACGCCAGCGCCTCGTCCAGTGACGCGAACCGGTTGGGGATACCGTAAATGTCCGAAAACTTGTCGACGCGCGTGCGGTCGAGATCGACGGCGCCGATCAGTTCGACGCCCTCGATCTTGCCGAACTGCCTGGCGTGCTCTTCCGCCATCCAGCCGGTGCCGAGTATCAACAGGCGCATGATTCTTGTCCTTAGGGCGGGCTTGTCTTCTTGTTCGATCATGGATTTCCCGAACCAAAGTTCGGGATCGCGGCCTAGACTAGCGGAACCCGGCTTCGCCGGCGGAATGAAGCTTTCCGCCGCGCTCGACGATCGGCTCGAGCGCCTTTTCCACCGGCACGTTCGGCGCATCGAGGATGGCCGGATTGGAGCCTTGCGGGTTGTGCGCCCATTTCACCGCATTGCGCAGCACCTTCTGGACATTGGCGTCGTGATAGGTCGGATAGGTCTCGTGGCCGGGCCTGAAATAGAAGATGTTGCCGGCACCGCGGCGATAGGTCAGCCCCGACCGGAACACTTCGCCGCCCTGGAACCAGGAGATGAACACGGTCTCGAGCGGCTCCGGCACGGCGAACTGCTCGCCATACATCTCCTCGTTCTCGAGCTCGAAGTACTCGCCGATCCCGGCAGCAATCGGATGGTTGGGGCTGGTCACCCAGAGCCGCTCGCGCTCGCCCGCCTCGCGCCATTTCAGCGTGCAGGGCGTGCCCATCAGCTTCTTGAAAATCTTCGAGAAATGGCCGGAATGGAGAACGATCAGCCCCATGCCTTCCCAGACGCGGCGCGCCACGCGCTCGACGATCTCGTCGGCGACGGCGCCATGATCCTTGTGTCCCCACCACAGCAAGACATCGGTTTCGGCCAGACGGTCGGCCGGCATCCCATGCTCCTTCTGCTCCAGCGTCGCCCACGACACCGAGATCTCCGGGTCCAGCTTCAGCGCATTGGCGATCGTCGCGTGCATGCCCTCGGGATAGATGCCGGCGACCACCTCGTTGGTCCGCTCATGGATATTCTCGCCCCAGACGACAGCGCGTATTGTCATGATGTCCTCGTGATTGTTTGAAGCTGGAGCCGCCCGACCGGTCAGTCATAATATCCTCGGCCGTGAATGAAAACCATTTCGCGGCCGGCTGCTGACAATCCGTTGGAAAGCGGGCGGGAAAGTCTACGCGGCAAACCAGCGATGCCGCAGGACAGACGCGGGCGCGAAGGATCGCTACAGAGCGGCTTTCACTCTTCATCGCCTGCGAACAACTTAAGCGCCGCGGCCCTCTTGGGCGACGCGTGTCAGCGGCTTCGACAGGCGCGGCACCACGACGAGGCGCTTGATCTTGCCCCTTTTGTAGGCGGCGAGAAAACGCGCATAGTCCTTGAAGACGACGCAGCCATTGGATTCGGCGCGGCCGCCGCGCAGCATGTAGGTGTGGGCGAGCAGACCGTCGCGACCATATTTGTTGCTGCCGCTGGCAGGGGTGAGACGCAGGGCCTCGACGCCGTGGAAGCGCGATTCCCGCAGCGTCAGATTGTAGGTGTCGGGCGGCGTCGGACCGACATTCTTCTTGTGGACATAGCGCGGCTGGTCGACCATCGAACCGTATCCCGAATGTGCCTCCAGCCGCGAGCCGTCGGGCATATAGACGGTCTTGGCCGAGATGTCGTAGACGGCGACGCCGCTGCCCGTGCCGGGCGTGGTGAACAGGTTCCTGAAGGCTCCGCCGAGACCGCCGGAAGGCATGTCGGGTTTGGCATAGGCCAGCATGTCGCCGCCCTGCGTCTTCGGCCGCTTGCCCGGCTTGCCCGACACCGCCAGCACTGCCGCTTGTGACGAACTGCGAGGCGACAGGCTGCCCGGTTGCGTCTCGACTGGCGGAGCGTCGGCCGTCTGGACCTTGCTCGCCTTGGCGGTCTTGGAGGCCTGCGCTTGGGGCGGCTCCGCTTTTGCTGCCTGATCCTTCGGCGCCCGGTCTTTCGAGGCTTGAGCCTGGGCCGCCGGCTCATCGTTGTCCGCGTGCGGACGCAGCATCGGCAGCGGAATGCTGTCGGGCATGTCGTCTTGCGGTGGCAGCGAGGCCAGCTGGACCTTAGGCTCTTGCGAAGCCGCGGGCTCGCTTGCCGCGACGGCTGCCGGGAGCACGTCGATCATCTGCTCCGGCAATGTATTCGCCAGCGCCAGCGCCAGGCGCGACGAGCGTTCGATCTCCGCCACCTCCGGCCCGAAGCGCACCGATGCCGGGCCGTTCGGGTCGGGTATGCGTACCGGCTCGGCGAACCGGGCGTTGGCCGGCAGGCTTGCGAGCTTGACGGGCGAACCGGCTGAGGCACTGGCAAAGGCGGCGGCAAGCTTTTGCGGCGACAGCGCTGCCTTGGCCACCACGTTGTCGAAGCTTGGATGCCGCGATGCGGCGGCGACAGGCGGCACGGCATCGCGCTTGAGACGCGCCGATTTTCCCTGGTGAACGAAGTTCGACGCCGACCGCAGGCAATTGGCATCGCATCCATGCTGCAGCAGCTGGGCCGACAGCGCTGCGCCTGCCGCGGCCCATGTCGGGGACCGCGCCTTTGCAAGGCTGCGGCGAGGATCGGCGAGCGCGATGGTGCGCGGCGCGAGCAGGCTTTGCGGAAGACCGTTGGAAGCGGCGGTGAGCGAAGTTCCCATCGAATAGAGTCCGGCCAAGGTCGCCACCGACCATAAAGCAATGGCTGCGCCGACGGCCGGAACCGCGACCCAGCGCAGGCCGGGCCTCATCGAAGTCAATCCAGTTGCAGGACTGTCACCCCGGATTTTCGCACTTACAAACGCCATTCAACCACTCTCAATCGGCCGATGCCGGCTGGCGGATTTCGCAGCCGTGACATTCACAGTTCGCCTGGTGCCCCCAGCACACTTCGCGTCTGTTGCCGATTGATTCAAAAGATGGACAAAGTTGGTTAACCAATCCCTCTACCGACCGCCGATTGGGCGACGGTCACACCGAAAAATGCCCTCCAAAACCTGCATAGTTGGCAAAACTGCCCTCCAATGATGACTTTGCTGCCCGTTTTTGTCGGCCGAGTCAAGAAAGCGAAATGACTAGACCTTGCTGGGCAGAGACGGCGACGGCTGCCAAAGTGAAGCCGGGTCGACCAGAATCGTCGGCCAACAGCCGCCGCCATCGAGCCCTCGCGATCGGGTCAGCACCTAGACCACAGCCACGATTATGTGAGCCTGGATTTTGGCAGCGACCTCGCCGCTGCCATGCCTGTCTGCAATCGCGGCTGCGGCGTAGTCGGTTGCAACATCCAGTTTTCCCGCCTCCCTGGCCTCGATTTCGTTGCGAAGCAGAGTGCCCTGGCAATAAGCAACGGCCGGACCGCGCGGCGAGGAGGCACGGCTTTGTTCGGCCCTCGTCTCGATCACCACGCCGGAAAAACCTGCCTCCTCCAGTTCGCTATGGATCAGTGCCGTATCGTGGTAGCCATGCGGCGTGCGTGCCAGAAAGCGCGGCGGATCGTTCGGAAAAATCCTGGCGAGAGCATTGGTCACGTCGTCGGCAAATACATTCTCCTCGATGCGATCCCATACGCTGAATAGAAAATGTCCTCCGGGTTTCAGGACCCGCCGGGCTTCGCGGTAGGCAGATGAGCGGTTGGGAAAGAACATCGCGCCGAACTGGCAACAAACGAGATCGAAGGCGGCATTTTCAAACGGCAGCGCCAGAGCATCCGCCTGGCGCCATTTGATGCGATCGTCGGGAGCTTGCCGCGAAGCGGCATAGTCGAGCATCGGCTGGTTGAGGTCGGTTACGACATAGCTTGCAGCGGGGGATAGTTTTGGCGCCAATGCGCGGGTGACCACCCCGGTGCCCGCGGCGGTTTCCAAAACGGCCCTGGGCGACAAGGACGCTGCTCGTCGTGCAAGATCCGCGGCGAACGGCTCGAAAATCAGCGGCACCATATAGCGGTCGTAGTTTTCCGGAATTGAGCCAGCGAACACCTTGTCGGTTTCCAGCATTGCTATCCCCGTCGCCCGTTTGATGCTCTTCAGCGTAGCATGGAATTGTTTGATATTCGGTCGCATTCGACCGGGAGGCGTTTCGCCCCCCCCGGAGCGCCGAAACGCGTTCTTCAATTATCTGCATATGTGCTAATATATTGCGGCCATGCGCATTGGTGCATGGCCAATATAATGGGAGGATGCGATGAAAACGCTAAATCGCAGGTCTGCAATCGCGGTCGGCGTGACGGCGGCCGCGGTAACGCCTTTGTTCACGCTGGCGGCAGCTGCAAAGGTCAAGAAATACGGCCCGAAGGAAGGCAAGGAAATAGCCCCCGGCGTCAGGGTGGTCGAGGTCGGCACCGGCAATTCCGACATCCCCGCCTACAAGAGCATCTCAATTGTTGATGTGGTCTTTCAGCCCGGAGCAGCCGCTCCTGCAATGGTGATGGACAACGACATGGTGTGCACCATTGCCGCCGGTGAATTCACGATCAAGAAAGCCGACAAGGAATTCAAGCTCAAGGAAGGTGACATGTACACCTGCTCCAAGGGCAAGACCGACGCGGCAGCCAATACCAGCAAGGTGGTCGGCATCCACCGCATCGCCGTCTTGATACCTGCCTAGCGCATGCCGACGCGAACCGGCCCGCGTCCGCTTTGGAGACGCGGGCCCTTGATGATCTGCCTGGCCTAAGCGGCGCGCAAACTTTCCACTGGGCGCAAATTCTGGTTCATGCGGAACAGGTTCAGCGGATCATAGCGCTGCTTGATCTCCAGAAGCCGCTGATGGTTGCCGCCATAGGCCGCTTCGACCCGGTCGACCTCGTCCTCCGGCATGAAGTTGATATAGACCGTGCCGGCGGCGAAGGGCCTCGTGCCTTCATAGATGCCGCGCGCCCAGTCGATGCAGGCGCTGTCCATTCCCGGTTCGCGCCAGCGCGCGTGAACATTCATGACGTAGTGCGCGCTGCGTTGCGGAAACGCCGTTGCATCCGCTGCAACGCGGCCCGCGACACCACCGACATGGCCGAAGAATACTTCGCATTCTGGGCCGGGAAGCCGGGAGATCGCTGATGTGACGACTCCGATCGCGCTGTCGGAAAGCTCGGTGAAGTCATGGCTCTTCCAGTAATTGCGGGCGCCGGGCGTCAGCAGCGGATCGAACCCCTGCTGCCATGCGGTGAACGGGGTGATGCCGACGACATCGACGATCGGCGTTCCGATGGCGCGTAGTCTTTGCGTCGCCTTCTCGCCCTCCTCGAGGTCGCCGCAATAGCACATGGCCAGAACCAGCACCTCCTTGCCGTGCCATTCAGCCGGCAGGAACGGTAGCGGCGGCGCCTGCCGCATGACCACCCAGCAGGTCAACTCATTGGGCGCCGTTTCAAGCGCCGCCCGGTACTCACGCAGCACGTTTTCGGCATCGGCAAACGGATGAACGACAAGTCCCGACAGGACCTGTGGACCGACCTGATGGAGCTTGAACTCGAAGGCCGTGACGACGCCGAAATTGCCGCCGCCACCGCGCAGCGCCCAGAATAGGTCCGGATTTTCCGTCTGGCTGGCGCGCAAAAGCTTGCCGTCTGCGGTAACCACGTCGGCGGAGAGAAGGCTGTCTATGGTCAGGCCGAATTTCCGCGTGATCCAGCCGAAGCCGCCGCCCAGCGTCAGTCCCGATATGCCGGTGGTCGAGTTGATGCCGGTTGGCAGCGCCAGTTCAAAAGCCTGTGTTTCCCTGTCCACATCGGCGAGCGTCGCTCCAGGTTCCACCCATGCCCGCCGCGGCGCCGGATCGACCCGCACCGACTTCATCGGCGACAGGTCGATCACCAGCCCGCCATCGCAGACGGCGTTGCCGGCAATGTTGTGGCCGCCGCCGCGAACTGCAAGCAGAAGCCGGTTTTCCCTGGCAAAATTCACGGCGGCGATAACGTCGGCGGCGCCGACGCAGCGCACTATAAGCCCTGGCCGCCGATCGATCATGGCGTTCCAGATCGTGCGCGCTTCGTCATAGGCAACATCGCCTTCCCTGAGTATGGTGCCGCGCAATTGCGCCGAAAACGCCTCCAGGGCTGCGGCCTCGACAGTCGTCTTGCCGCGCTCAAGTGTGGTGAGGCTCATGCTGTCCATGGTTTTCCTCCCGATTTTATTAATGAGCGGTTCTCCCTCCGCCCGCATTGGAACTGTGCGCTTATATTAGAAGGCGCGCAAGTTTCGAGCCAACGCCTTCGCCCTGAGCAAGTATCGTCGGCATGCCCATCGGTGCGGCGCGGAAGACCGGCAAGCCGCCTGGACATCGCTACCCGATGGTGGGCAACAACGGTCTCTTCAAGCTTACGGGAAAGTCTCGGACATTAACGCAGCGCATGATGCGATGACGCAGGCCCGCATTCACGAAAAACGCTGGGCAGAAGCTCGCGCGATGCCCCGAGGGAGTCGAAGCTGCAGCCGGCCACCGCATCGAACGTCCATTCGCGCGGACCGGCCCAATCGCCGGCCCGCAGGCAAATTTAACCTGTATCCTTATCTGCCGCTCAGCAACCTTCTGGGGTCTTTTTCATCTGGCCGGGGGCGGCAGTTTTGGCATTAGTATCCTGCTGACCTGGAGCCGCCTGCTGGGCACTGCCGGTCTGCTGGCCAGGGGCGCAGTTCTTGGCTGAGTTCGAGTTCGTGGAGCCGGTGGTGGTGGTTGTGTCCGTGCCCTGATTGTTGGTGCTGGGCATGGTTGTCGTGGTCGAGGTCCCGCTCGTCGATGTTCCGCTCGTCGTCTGAGCAAGCGAAAGCCCGGCCGAAACTGCCAGCATCGCTGACGCTAAAAGTATTCGTTTCATCATCGTTCTCCTGTTTAGAGTGCGCGGGATGCGCTGAGACCCGAACAGGCAAACAAAAGGGGTGTTCCCCGACGATGTTCAACTTTTGTAACTTTTGTCTAATGTTGGCGCTCGCGCGACCACAACAGGCAAGAAGGCATCGATCAGGGCGCGAACCGACTAGGTACTGGTCGACTCTTTCAACCAGGCTTCACGAGACGGCGCGATGCTCCTCCCGAGCTGCCTCCCAGACCTCGCCCGCCGCGTCTGCGTTCAGCGCCGCAATTCCCAGGCCGACGATCAGATCCGGCCATGCCGAGCGCCATAGGAAGGCGGTCACCAGCCCGGCCAGTATGATCGCGATGTTGGCGACGGCGTCATTGCGGGCCGAGAGGAATGCCGCCCTGGTAAGACTGCCGCTGTGATGGCGGTAGCGCGCCAGCATGTAGGCGCATGACAGGTTGACCGCGAGAGCGCCCAACCCCGCCAGCGTCAGCGCCGTCGGCTGCGGCGGCACCGGCATGTTGAACTTTTCCCATGCGGTCCACAGCGTCGCCAGACCCGGCACCAGCAGGATAAGCGCCAGCGCCATGCCGACCCGCGAGCGGGCACGCAGCGACCATCCCATGGCGAGCAGTATGAGAAGGTTGACCGAGGCGTCTTCCAGAAAATCGACGCTGTCGGCGAACAGCGACACCGAGCCGATCGCCACCGCCACGGCGAATTCGACGCCGAAATAACCGAGGTTCAGCAGCGCGACGACAAGCACAACCCGGCGAAGGCCGTCCGACGTAATGGCTTGCTGCATGATCTGTCCCGATGTGATGCCGTTAATGTTATTGCTGGCGCCCCGTTCCTCGATGGTCTCGATCTCGCAGGGGCTTGCAAAAACCGCTCTTTGAGGCCAGCCTAGGCCGAACATGGCACGTCTGTCACCAAAACACCTCCTGGTCATGCTGCTGATCCGCGAGCACGGTGTCACCGGCAAGCAGGTCGTCGACGTCTGGGATCTCTCAGATGGCGGCGGAGGTATGTAGTACGACCGGGCGCGCCAGCTGGCTGATGCCGCGCCAGCTGGCTGATGCCGCGCCGGCGGGCTTGTCGCCCGCCGGCCGATGGTCAAGCCGCCATCTTCTGGCAGCTCTCGGCGCAACGCCGACAGGCTTCGACGCAATCCTGCATATCGCCGATGCGCTCACAATCTGCCGCGCATTCTTCGCAGATTTCCGCACATTCGCGGCAGACATGCTTGTGATGCGCCGAACCGAGCAGCATGAAATGCGCAGCGGTCCGACATATTTCGGCGCAGGCGAGCATCAGCCGAAAATGTTGCGGCTCGGTGTGCTCGCCCCCGCCTCCAGGCAATGCCCGGACGCCGTGCCGAGGCAGGCTTGATAGCAATCCAGGCAAGCCTCTATGCAGCCCTTCATTTCGGGAGACTGGTTGTGCATGGTCGTGTCCTCACTCCGCCTTGGCCTGCCAGGCTTTCATCTGCTTGATCTCCTTTTGCTGGCTGCTGACGATCTTCTTGGCCATGGCCACCAGCTTAGGGTCCTGGCCGTACTTGATCTCCAGGCGCGCCATGTCTATGGCGCCCTGATGGTGAGGAACCATCATCATGACAAAGTCCTTGTCCGGTTCGCCCGACGGTTCCATCTGCATGCGGTCCATCATTTGCTTGTGGGTTGTCATCGCTTGCTTCGTGTAGTCTGACGATGCGGCGACGGCCGTTGCGACGCCGGCCATCAGGCAGACGGCTATGAGGGTTGTTTGCTTTCTCATGGTCTCTCCAATCGGATTGGGGCTTGTGAGCGAAAAACAGGATGGACACCCTGTTTTGGGCGTCCGCTCAGGACCTTCGATCGATTGGCGGCCGCTCAATTCGCCGAGGCACGGTGCCATGGGCGCGCGTCGAACCTGATTGAAACCGTCTTGCCTGAGCGCTCGACGCGCTCAATGCCATTTCGTGGAAGAGAAACGCATGACAGGCCGATCCGCAACACGCCGATCCGCAACACTGGGCGGCATAGTGAGCGGGACACGTTGCGTCTTCAAAGTGCCGGCTGGGGCCGGCGGGTTCCGCCGCCATGGATTCCTTCGACGTCGAGAGATGCTGCACGGGCGGCACGATCGGTTTGTCGGCGGCAAAAGGAATCGGTTCGGCGGCAGAAGGAACCGGCCGGCCGGCAACAATCAGCAACGCGGCAAGCATGATCCACGCCACCCATGAAACCATCATCGCTGTCGCAACCCGAACTGGCATTCGCGCCCAACTCGCAGTCGGCCTAACTGTTCCGACGGCCAGTGTTCGGCGTGCCCGATGCGCCGTACCCCTGGTCAGGCAAAGCCTGGAACCGGCTTGGTCTTGCCGCTCAGTTGCGCGCCCAATGTCAGGGCCTGCGGGAATGTCCGGACGATCGCCGCCATCAAGGTGGCGCCGCCGGGGCGAAGGGCAATTCCGGCGAGAGCCGCGGCAGCGTAGACCCGTGTCGAAAACAGTCTTTTCCAGGCCGCCTCATAGCGTCTGGCGGCAGCTTCGCGTCCCGCTCGGCCGCTTGGCGCGGATGCGAGTTCGCAAGCCAGCAGCCAGCCGGACTGAAGCGCCATCGAGATGCCCTCGGCGATGACAGGATGAGACTCTCCGGCTACATTGCCGACGCGGAAGATGTCCCCTTCGTAGCACGAGCGAATTCCCGGCCGGATCGGACCCGCGGCAAGCCACGGACCATCGAGAAGCGCCGGTTCCAGCGCCTCCCGCACGCCCCGGCACGAGTCCACGAGGTGGCGGGAGATCGCATCGGCGGCCGACAGGTGTCCATGTTGTTTACGCAACCGCGCCAGCATGTCGCGGCGAATGCAGCATGAGATCGACAAGCGGCCATGATCCGCCGAGACCATGCCGCCATAGCCGCCGGGGAAGGCCAGCAGAGGCATCAAATCCGGCGCGAGCGACGACCCCGTGAAATGCGCCTTGAAGCCGAGCAGGTTCGACGGGCGACTGGCCTTTGCGACTTGGCTGGGCAATGGTCCCGGTTCCCACGAGCCGTGCGCGGCGACAATCACCGGCGCGCGCAACACCGCCGTTTCATTTCCGGCTTGAATTCTTACCCGTTGCATCTCACCATCCCGCTCGACGGCGACGGCGCGGCAGGGCTGAAAGATTTCGGCACCCGCCGATCGCGCCGCCTGTAGAAGCAGAGAGTCGAGAATATCCCGGCCAAGCGCCCGGCCGAAGCTATCTTTTGCACGAGGCCCAGCTCCTGCATATGGCATTGCCGCCTCGACGCAGGTCTCGCCGGAAAACATGCCGACGCGGCGGATTTCGGGGCCGGCACTGGCACGCCAGGCATCGCCGATCTCGAGCTGGTCCAGCAGCGCAAGATTGCTTGCCGAGATGTATTCGCCGCAGACCTTGCGACGCGGGAACGCGCTCCTTTCCACAATGGCCACGGCCCATCCGCGCCGGGCCAGCGTGAGCGCGACGGAGGTGCCCGCCGGGCCGGCGCCGATTACGATCGCGTCATGGGTCGACAGTCCCGTCATGGCTCATCACTGGCGCTGGCGCCGACGAAGACGTGGGAAAACAGGCCGGCGCGCCGTTCGTCGACCGGGTTGCCGTTGGCCGCAAGCCAGAGGCCGGAAAGCTCGCTGCCGCGAAAGCCGGCACGCACGCTTTGCGCCGCATCGTTTCGTGTGACGTCATTGGCGCCGATTGCCGGCAGAAGATGGGTTGTGGCCAGCGCCAGTTTCGCCCGCAGCGGCTCCGTCGCCAGCAGCAACGGGGCTTTCGGCCTAATCAGCGAAAACAGACGCACGAGCTGCGCATCATTGAGGTGATGCAGGAACAGATTGACAGTAACGGCGTCGAAGCGCGTACCGTCATTCTTTCCTGCCCAGTCGAAGACATCGGCGGCGATGCCTTCGGCGTTCCATCCCAGCCTGTCGAAGTCGCCACGCAATTGCGCGGTGACGAGGTCGACGCGGTCGAGCATCACCAGTTTGACCCCAGGCCAATGCCTGGCCATGCGCCGCGCCACCGCCAGCATGAAGGAGCCATCGCCGGCGCCGATCTCCAGGATGCGGCGTGGCGGCGTTGGCACGAACCTCTTGAGCAACGACGTCATGATCGGCACGTGAAACATCAGCATATTGATGCGCCGAAGGTCGCGGCGCGCGGTCAGCGCTCGCGGATCATCGGCCGCAAGTCCGTCGAGGATTTCCGGCGCAAGCTGCCGATGCTCCAGGCCGCTCATGACACGGTTCGAAAGAGCATGGTTTCGGCAGTCAGCCCGGGACCGAACGACATGCCGCAGCCGAGCAGGCCAGGTGGCGCCTTCAACATCTCCTTCATCACGAACATCACGGTCGCCGACGACATGTTCCCGTACCGGCGCAACACTTCGCGCGACGGTTCCAGCGCGGTGGGTTCCAGTTTCAGGGCCCTTTCAACGGCGTCGAGCACCGAACGTCCACCGGGGTGCACGGCCCAAAGGTCGATGTCTTCCGCCAATCGACCGCCGAGAATGGCGGTCTGGTTGCTCCGTAACGCTTCATGAATCGCTGCCGGCACCTGGCCGGAAAGAACCATTTCGAAGCCGTGGTCGCGAATGTTCCAGCGCATCAGATCCCGCCGCTCCCTCGCCACCAGGCAATGAAAGCTATCGAGCTCGATGCCGGCCGGCTCGGCAGTGATGAGCGCGGCCGCGCAGCCGTCGCCCCACAGGCAGAACGACAGCAGCTTTTCCAGCTCGGTAGTTTGACGCAGATGCATCGTGCAGAGCTCGATATTGACCAGCAGGACCTTGGCCTGCGGGTCGGAGCGGACGATGTGGCGGGCCAGCTTGAGGCCGTTGATCGCCGCGTAGCAACCCATGAACCCGATCATCGTGCGCTCGACCCCGTCCGGCAGTCCGCAGCGCGCAACCAGCTCTAGATCGATGCCCGGCGCCGAAAAACCGGTGCAGGTGGTAACAATGAGATGGGTGATGCGGGAAGCGTCGTCGCCAAGCTGCAATCCGTCGATGCCCTTTTGCGCCAGAACAGGGGCGGCATCGTCGAACATCGCCATTCTCACCGCCGTTCCGGGAAACGCGCCCCGAATGAAGGTCCCGGCCAGGTCGGCGGATGGTCCTTCGGGGTCGGACGCCGGGGCAAAGCAGGAATAGCGGTGCTCGATGCCGGCAAGATCGGCCATGCGTTCGAATATCCTCCGGCGATCGGCCGCGAGCATCGAGGCCGCGAAACGCAGGTAGAATTGATGAACCTCGTGCTCCGGCACCGCTGTCGCGATCCGGTTGATATAGGCCTTGACGGGCATATTCTGTCTCCTCGGCGTCTGCACGGCGTAACGTGCCGCCGGAGGTCTTTGCTCATCGGCACCCGGTGTCGAACACGGGGTTTGAGCACTGTTCGATAAAAACGTTTCCGAGGACTGATTTCTTCCCGAAGTCGGTATGTGCTGTTGGCGGCAAACGGTTGGAGCGGGCGGGCGGTTGCGTCAGGCATCCAAAATCGCCACATCATGTTGACCTTCCACCCACTGGAAGGTCTATTTCCTCCGACAAAGGAGATTTCCGCCATGAACATCGGCGTCGCATCCGAAAAATCCGGCCTGCCGGCCAAGACGATCCGTTACTACGAGGATATCGGGCTCTTGCACCCGGCCCGGACAGACAATGGCTATCGCGATTACTCGACGGCCGATATTCACCGCCTGCGCTTCCTGCAGCGCTCGCGAAGCCTGGGGTTTTCGGTCGACGAATGCCGCCAGCTGCTGTCGCTGTACCAGGACAGGGAACGTGACAGCGCCGACGTGAAGGCAATCGCGAAAGCCAAGCTGATGGAGATCGACAGGAAGATCGCCGAACTGGTCGGATTGCGCGGCTTGCTGCACCATCTGGTCAGTCACTGCCACGGCGACGAGCGGCCGGATTGCCCGATCATCGACGAGCTGGCAGGACAAGGCACGGCGCAGTGAGGCTCGCAGCTGCTGTAACAGTACTGTCGCTTGCGTCTGTCTCTGTCGTGCTCGCCGCCCATTCGGGCCGTGATGCGGTCATCCAGGCGCGCCAGGCCTCGATGAAGGACATGGCCGCGGCGGCAAAGACGATCGCCGGGATGTTCGACGGCAAACGGGCCTACGACGCCACGGCTTTCAAGGCTGCGGCCGAGGCCATCCGCGCCCGCACCGGCCCTGCCCTCATTGCCGAATTCCCCAGCGCGACATTGGGTGCGCCTTCAGGCGCCAAGCCGGATATCGACCCTGGCCGCCCGGAATTCGAAGCGCTGGCCCGTCACATAGGGACGCTGGCGAGCGCCCTGGCCTCTGACGCCGAGCGGGCGCCGCCGCGCATCACCGACGACATGAGAATGGGTTCCGGCCTGGCGATGGGCGGTGGCAGCCTGCTTGGCAAGCGGTCAGGGTCAGCGGAAGCCGACCCCGCCAAATCGCCGGCGGAGCACCTCCTGCACCTCATCATGCAGGATTGCTCGAGCTGCCACTCGAAATTCCGGCAAAAGGTCGAGTGATAGCGTCAGCGCCGCAGCTGCTGATCCGCTACGAAACTGCGCCAGCCGCCGAAATGCGAAATCTCCTTTGCATCGGTGAGGCCGGCACTTTCGACGAGGAAGCCTTTCGGCGAAGTTCCATCGTCAAGCAAAAGCGTGCCGATGCCGAGCGGTGGCGGGATCGCGGCGACGAAACGGCCGAAGGCTTGCGGCGACAGCCGCCAGACCTCGACCTCGATCGCTGCCCCCTTGCCGTTGCAGGTCCGCTCCAGCCCAGGTCGCGGCACCGACTGGCCGGCGAGTGCGTAGAGCCGGTAGAGCGGCGCCGTTCTTGCCGCCCGGGCGAAACTTGCGCCGAGCTGCTGCAACTGGCCGTTCAGCGCCATGCCCGACAGATGCGCGCCGACCACGGCCAGCTCGATCGTGCCTTCATCGACGTCCACGCAAACATCGCCACGCGGCGGCAGCGGCCAGCCTGTAGCACCCAGCGAAAGGCGACTTGCCGCATGGATGTCGCGGGCAAGCGATGCCGTCAGATCGTCCTTGCCCGTCGCCGCAAGCAAGGTGACGCTCATCGGCAGACCGTCGCTGCGGGTTCCGCTCGGCACGGCAATGCCGCACATGTCGAGCAGATTGACAAAGTTGGTGTAGGTGCCGAGCCGGCTGTTGGTGACGATCGGGTCGGCCAATACCGCTTCGACCGTGTAGTGCGTCGGCGCGGTCGGCACGCAGAAAAGGTCGACCGAGGCGATGACCGGCGCGAGCCTGGTCTTGTAGGCTTGCAGGGCATAGAGCCCCTTGAAAGCGTCCGCGGCTGAAAGTTTTCGCGCGGCGCCGATGATCTGCCGCGTCACCGGATGCATGGCCGCCTCGTTGGCATCCATGAAGTCCCTGATCGCAGCATAACGCTCGGCCACCCAGGCGCCTTCGTAAAGCAGGTTGGCGGTGGCGTAGAAATCGCCGAACGGGATTTCGACCAGCCTGCAGCCCAGCGTCTCCAGCGCGGCAAGGGCGGCCTCGAAGCCCGCCTGCATCGTCTGGTCGCCGAAGAAGGTCCAGTCGGCCCTGGCCGGCACGCCAACCGTCAGCACCGGCGGGCGCGCGGCAAGCGGTTGGGCGCCGAGGTCACGCGAATAGGCATCGGCGTCGTCCTTTGCCGCCGCCGCCTCGAACACGCGGTAGGCGTCATCGACCGTAAGCGCGAAGACCGAGACGCAGTCGAGCGTGCGGCAGGCCGGCACCACGCCGGCGGCGGAAATCGCGCCGACGCTCGGCTTGAGCCCTACGATGTTGTTGAGGCCGGCGGGAATGCGCCCCGAACCGGCGGTGTCGGTGCCGAGCGCGAACGAGACGATGCCGCGCGCCGTCGCCACAGCCGAGCCGCATGAAGAGCCGCCCGGCACCAGTTTCGGGTCGATCGCGTTTCTCGGAATCGGATATGGCGTGCGTACGCCGACCAGGCCGGTGGCGAACTGGTCGAGATTGGTCTTGCCGACGACCAGCGCGCCGGCGGCCTTGAGCCGCGCCACAACCGTAGCGTCTTTCACTGGCGAGTAGGCATATTCCGCGCAAGCCGCCGTGGTCGGCATGCCGGCAACATCGATGTTGTCCTTGACCGCGAACGGTACGCCCCACAGCGGCTTTGCCACGGGGTCGAACGGGCCGAGCTTTTCTGCTTCGGCCAGCATCTCCGCCCTGTTCGCCAGATGGATGAAGATGCCCGGGTCATCGGCCGCCGCGAGCCGCGCATGGACCGTATCGATCATGTCGCCGATGCTGACGCCGGCCTGATATGCGGCGTGCAGGCTCACAATATCGAAACGGATGTCGCTCATTTGGCCTCGCCCAGAATGACTACCGGCAGGTTCCACTGGATAAGCACCACGCAGCCATCGTTCGTCCACACCGAATGCTCGCTCCCGACCGGGTTCAGGATCACGCTGCCCGCTCCATGATCGCCGTTCTCGTCGCTCTGGGTACCGTCCAGCACGATGATCGTTTCCAGCCCGGCATGGCGGTGGCGCGGCACGGCGGCGCCGGGCCGATAATTCAGGATCGCGACCGACGGTTCAGTCGGTCCGCCCTTGAGCAGCCAATGCGCTGTAATGCCATCGCGGAAGTGCTCGAACGCCAGGTCGCGCCAGCCCCCTTGGATGAGAGGCTGGTATGCAAGGTTAGGCATTGGCAATTCCCTCGAGCACCTGATCTGTCGTTGCGGTCCAGCCAACGATGGCGCCCTGCGCCCTGATCATGGCAAGGGCAGCCGCCTTGAACTCCGGAAAATAGCTCTCCGTCGCATCCTCAGCGAGCAGGCATTCATAGCCGCGGTCGTTGGCCTCGCGCATCGTGGTCTGCACGCAGACCTCCGTCGTCACTCCGGCAAAGACCAGTTGCTGTGCGCCGAGCCGCTTCAGGTCGTCGCCGAAGCTGGTGGCATAGAATGCACCCTTGCCGGGCTTTTCGATGACGATCTCGCCAGGCAGTGGCGCAAGTTCATCGAGGATCGCCGTTCCCGGCTCGCCGACGATCAGCACACGACCCATCGGACCGACATCGCCGATCCGGATCGACGGATTGCCGCGATTGCGCTTGGCCGGCGGCAGATCCGAAAGGTCTGCCTTGTGGCACTCCATTGTGTGGATGACCGGCAGGCCGGCGCCGCGAAATCCCTCGATCAGCCTTTTCACCATCGGCACGATCGCCGTGATCCGGCTGACGTCGTTGCCGAGGCTGGCGCCGAAGCCACCGGGTTCGGCGAAATCGCGCTGCATGTCGATGACGACCAGCGCCATCGCCTCAGGCCTGCAGGCAAACGGAAACGGCAGCGCCTCGATCGCCGCCATCAGTGATGTCCCGCCATGTGCTCGCCAATCGTCTGCACGCTCGCCTGCGCGATCGGCGTCTCGTAGACCAGCGCGCCGTCCGACATGACGAAGATGCGGTCCGAAAGTTCGAGCAGTTCGTCGAGATCTTCCGACATCAAGAGCACTGCCGCCCCGGCATTGCGCGCCTTCATGATACGGCCGCGGATTTCGGCGACGGCGGAGAAGTCGAGGCCGAAGCAGGGATTCGATACAATGAGCAAATCGACCTCGCCGGTCAGTTCCCGCGCCAGCACGGCACGCTGCACATTGCCGCCCGACAGTGACGAAATCGGCGAAGCGAGCGAGGCCGTCTTGACCTTGAACTGTTCGACCAGGCGGGCCGCATAGTCCCTGATCGCACTCATCCTGATCCAGTTGACCGGCTTGCCGGCTTCGTCGAGGTCGAAGGTGCGGAAGGCCATGTTTTCCACCACGGTCATCTTCGGTGCGCAGGCATTGCGCAACGGCTCCTCCGGAATGAAGCGGACATTGAGCGTGCGCGCCTCGCTGCGGCTGGCGCCATAGGGCGAGCCTTTCACCAGAACGTCGCCGCCATTGCGGGCTCGCTGTCCGGCAAGGACTTCGAGAAACTCCTTCTGGCCGTTGCCGGAGATGCCGGCGACGCCGACGATCTCGCCGGACTTCACGTCGAGCTCGCCGATGTCGATGGTTTTCAAGCCGGTGCGGTCGGGCGCCTTCAGCGACTTTACCGTCAGCACCTGTCTGGCGCCGGCCGGCACCGGAGCGCGGCTGTCGAGTGCTGCAATCGGCTGGTCACCGATCATCATCGCGGCCATCTGTTTGTGCGAAAGCTCCGAGACTTTGCCGGTTCCGGTCAGCCTGCCCTTGCGCAGCACAGTGATGTCGTTGGCAAACGCCGTCACTTCGTGGAATTTGTGCGAGATCATCAGCACCGTGAGATCGCCCGTCCTGGTCATGTCGCGCACCAGGCCAAGCACTTCCTGCGCCTCTCCGGGAGTGAGCACCGAAGTCGGCTCGTCGAGCACCAGGAAACTGCGGCCGAGATAGAGCTGCTTGATGATTTCGAGCTTCTGCTTCTCGCCCGCGGCAAGCTCGGCAACCTTGACGTCGAGCGGCAGCTTGAACGGCATGCGCTGCATGAATTGCGCAAGTGCGGCGCGCTCCTTGCGCCAGTCGATGACGCCGGGCACCATCTCGCGGGAAATGACCAGGTTCTCCGCGCCGGTCAGCGACGGGACGAGCGTAAAATGCTGGTAGACCATGCCGAGCCCGAGCGCCGACGCATCCTTGGGGCTGGCGATCGCGACCTCGCGGCCATCGACCAGCATGTCGCCGGAGGTCGGGTGGTAAAAACCCATCATGCATTTGACCAGCGTCGACTTGCCGGCGCCGTTTTCACCGAGCAGCGCATGGAATGATCCCGCCGGCACCTTGATCGAGACATCGTCCAGCGCGGTGAAGGCGCCGAAGCGCATGGTCATGCCGATGGTCTCGACGCCGACGGCTTTCTTGGCTCCGCTCAAGGTCGTGTCCTCACGGCAGTTGCGCGACGAAGGACGCCGAATTCGATACCGCGCCGAACACCCCGCCCTGCATCTTGATCATTTTGATCGCGGCGAGATGGTTGCCGTAATCGGTTGCCCCGCAGCAATCCTCTAGCATGACGCATTCGAAGCCGCGATCATTGGCCTCGCGCATCGTCGTGTGGACGCAGACATCGGTGGTGATGCCGGTCAGCACGATGTTTTCGATGCCGCGCTGGCGCAGGATCAGTTCCAGGTCGGTGGCGCAGAACGACCCCTTGCCCGGCTTGTCGATGATCGGTTCGCCCGCCGCCGGATAGAGGTCGGGGATGATGTCCCAGCCGGGTTCGCCGCGCACCAGGATGCGCCCGCAAGGTCCGGGGTCGCCGATGCCGGCATTGATCCGGCGCGAGCGCCAGCGCTTGTTGGCCGGCAGGTCGGCGAGATCGGGCCGGTGGCCCTCGCGCGTGTGAATGATGGTGTAGCCCTTGGCCCGCATGGCCGAGAGCACCGACTTGATCGGCTCGATCGGCGCCCGCACCAGCGAAAGATCGTAGCCCATATGATCGACATAGCCGCCCGGCCCGCAGAAATCGGTCTGCATGTCGATGATGATTAGCGCCGTATTGTCCGGCCGCAGCTCGCCATTATAGGGCCATGGATAGGGGTCGGCGTCGATATAGCGCTGGGTGATCTCGGCTCTGGCGTTCATCGGCAAAACTCCAGTCATTTGGTGATCGACAGTTCGCCCGGCGCGCCGGCAAGCGAGCGGCTGGGCGACGAGGTGGCGATCATGATGATGAGCGTGAGGATGTAAGGTGCGGCATAGAAGAGATAGTAGCCTTGGGTCACACCGACCGATTGCAACGCCGGGCCTAGCGCGCCCGCACCGCCGAACAACAGTGCCGCGGCAAAGCAGCCAAGCGGATTCCAGCGCGCGAAGATGACCAGCGCCACCGCCATCAGGCCCTGCCCCGACGAGATGCGTTCGGTCCAGCTGCCGGGATAATAGAGCGACAGATAGGCGCCACCGATGCCGGCGAGCGCACCGCCGACGCCTGTCGCAAGCAGGCGCACGGTGTTGGGATTGAGGCCCATGGCGCGCGCCGCATCGGAGCTGTCGCCGACGACGCGCACGATCAGGCCGGCGCGCGTGTTGCGGAAGGCCCACCACAGGAACAGCGCAAGTGCCGCACCGATCAGGAACAACACATTGACGTTGAGCGCTGCCTGCACCTGCGGAATGTTCGACCAGCCACCGAAGGCGATGGCCGGCAGGTCAGGCGCCGAGGGCTGGATGAACGGCTTGCCGAAGAAGAAGGCGAGACCGGAGCCGAACAGCATCAGCGCGATGCCGATGGCGATGTCGTTCACCCCGCGGAATTTGCAGATCCAGCCGTGGAACAGACCGAAGCAAAGACCGGCACCTGCGGCGGCCAGCAGGCCGAGCCATGGCGAGCCGGTCATCACTGCGACGGCGTAAGCGGTCATGGCGCCGAAGACCAGCGTGCCTTCGAGGCCGAGATTGATGCGGCCGGAGCGCTCGGTGATGGCTTCGCCGAGCGAGACGAAGATGAAGGGTGTTGAAACGCGGATAGCGCCCCCGAGAATGGCGAGCGGCACGCCCCACAGGCCGATCTCGGTCGCGTCCATCAGGAGCCCCTCTTCCACAGATCGGGATTGAAAACCTTGAAGCGGCCGTAAAAGGTTTCGCTGAACAGGATGACCACGAAGAGCATGCCTTGCAGCACCAGCACGGTGGCGTCGGGCAGGTCCATGCGGCGCTGGATCAGCCCGCCCGAGGCGCCTATGCCACCGAGCAGGAAAGCGACCGGAATGATGGCGAGCGGATTGTGGCGGGCGAGGAAGGCGACGAGGATGCCGGTATAGCCGTAGCCGGCGGCGAGCGAGGCGTTCGCGCTGCCTTGCACGGCGCCGACCTCCAGCATGCCGGCCAGCCCGGCAAAGCCGCCGGCCAGCCCGGTGAAGCCGACGATCAGCGGCCCGACGGCAAGCCCTTGCACCTGGGCCGCCCTGACATTGCCGCCGGCGATGCGGGCGGCAAAGCCCCAGCGCGTCTTTTCGATCAGCAGCCAGGACAGGACGCAGGCGAGAATGCCGGCGACCAGGCCCCAGTGCACGTCCATGCCTGGAATGTTGCCGATGCGGTAGGCATCCACCAGCGGCTCGGTCGAGGGTTTGTTGAGCGAGGCCGGATCGCGCAGCGGCCCTTCGACAAGATGGTTCATCAGCGCGATGGCGATATAGGCCATCAGCAGGCTGGAGATGGTTTCGTTGACGGCGCGGTAATGGCGGAGTGCGCCGACGGCACCAATCCAGATGCCGCCGGCGACCGCGCCCGCCGCGCCCATCAGCAGGATGACCAGAAAAGCCGGCGTGCCATTCGCCGCGACGCCGATGGCGGCGGCGGCAACGCCGCCCAGCACGATCGCGCCCTCCCCGCCGATCACGACGAGGCCGAGCCGTGCCGGCAGCGCCACGCAGAGCGCTGCCAGTAGAAGCGGTGCTGCCCGCGACAGCGAGTTCTGGATCGAGAACCACGAGCCGAAGCCGCCGCGCCACATCGTCTCGTAGAGTTGCACCGGCGATTTGCCGACCAGCGCGATGAACACGCTGAACAGCGCCATGCCGACGATCAGCGCCGCGAGCGGTATGACGAAGGCTTCTGCCCGCCGCGCCGCCCATTCGAGCGCCGCCGGATAATGCCTGGCGCCAAACAGCGCCGGTGCGCCCGCAGTGCTGACCGTATCTGCCATGGCCCCGTCTCCGATCCGGTTCAGGCGGTCGAACCGACGACGCCCTCGACGAGGTAGTCCATGCTTTCGAGTTCGATCGCGGTCTCGACGAAGGCCTGGCCCTCGGTCGCCACGACAGCGCCCTTGTTGCTCTTCAGCGGACCCTTGATGACGGAAAAGCCGCCTTTCAGCATTTCGGCCAGCGTGCCGTCGAACTGCTTGCGGGCCGCGTCGCCGACAGCCGGGCCGAGCGGGCTCATCTTGACGAAGCCGTCGGCCAGGCCGCCGCGCGTGAAATTGGGCAGCGGCGTGCCTGCCACAAGATCGTCGACGAACATCTTGTAGACCTTGGCCCAGTTCCATTCCGCGCCGGTCAGGTATTTTTCCGGCGCCAAAGGGCTCTGGTTGGCATGGTAGCCGCAGATGAAGGCGCCACGTCCGGCAGCCGTCTCGACCACCACCTTGGGGCTGTCGACATGACAGGTGATGACGTCGGCGCCCTGGTCGACCAGCGCATTGGTAGCCTCCGCCTCCTTGACCGCCAGCGACCACTCGCCGGTGAAGATCACCTGGCAGGTGATGGTCGGATCGACGGAGCGCGCGCCGAGCAGGAAGGAATTGATGTTGAGCAGCACCTGCGGGATCGGCTTTGCCGCGACGAAGCCGAGCTTCTTGGTCTTGCTGGTGTGGCCGGCGACGACGCCGTTCAGATACTGGCCCATGCCGATATAGCCGAAATAGGAACCGGCATTCATTGGATGCTTGTCCTTGTTCCACATGCCGCCGCAATGCCGGAACTGCACGTCGGGGAATTTCGCGCACATGGCCAGCATGTGCGGATCGAAATAGCCGAACGAGGTCGGGAAGATCAGCGACGCACCGTCGAGATTGATCATCGATTCCATCGTCTTCTGGACGTCGACCGTCTCCGGCACGTTCTCCTCTTCGACGACGGAAATGCCGTCGATCCCCTTCAGCGTGGCGGCGCCTTCGGCATGCGCCTGGTTGTAGCCGTAATCGTCCTTTGGCCCGACATAGATGAAGCCCACGGTGGCCGTCGCGGCGAAGGCCCTGCTGATCGGAAACGCTGCGGACGCAAGGCCGAGCGCCGCTCCGGCGGCGGAAGTCTTGAGCAGGTGGCGGCGGCTAAGCATGAATCTCTCGGACATTGAATGCTCCCTCTATGGGGCCTTTGGGGCCGGTTAACACCTCAATGAAAGAAGTGTATGCAATCAGCATGCCAGTTTCAGAAATTGGATTTATTCAGCAATATCAACGAGCGTGCCGATGTGGACTGCACAAAGCCGGCGCAATTGCATACACTTTTTGCCTTCAAAATCGCCAATTTGACATGAAGGCTAAAACATAGGCATACAGAGCTGCGGAGGAATCGAAGCCGGTGAGTGGCTTACGGCTCTACCGAAAAGACTGGACGGAGGAGACGTGTCGGGAAAGCGCAATTTGATCAGGTCGGGCACGACCGTCGATCAGATGGTGAGGGCGATCAGCGACCGGATCGTCACCGGTTTCCTGCGCCCGGGCGAAAAGCTCGACGAGGCCTCGCTCGCCGCCCGCTTCGACGTCTCACGCACGCCGATCAGGGAAGCGCTCAGCCGGCTCAGCGCCATGGGACTGGTCGAAAGGCGGCCCAATCGTGGTGCCACCGTCGCCGTGGTGACCCAGGAGCACCTCGCCTCGATGTTCGAGAGCATGGCCGAGCTTGAAGCGATCTGCGCGCGCTTCTCGGCCGAGCGCATGACGGCCGGCGAGCGCCGTACGCTGGAGGCCGAGCATCAGGCATCGGCGCGCTTGGTGCAGCTCGGGGCCGAAGAAGAGTATGAGCTTTTCAACACCGAGTTCCACACCCGGCTCTATCGGGGCGCCCACAGCAAGCACATTTATGAACTGACCGTCATGACCCGCGGCCGCCTGGCGCCGTTCCGGCGCGCGCAATTCATGCTGCCCGGCCGGCTGGCCCAGTCCTGGCAAGAGCATGACGCGATCGTCACCGCAATCATGCGCGGCGACAGTGCGGCAGCCGGAACAGCCGCCAAGGATCATGTCTCGATCGTCAGCGAGGCGAGCGCCGTCTTTGCCCTCGGCGATCGCCCTAAAGGCAAAGTCGAGCCGTTTCCGACATCGGCTTCCTGACCGTCAATCGACCAGCACGGCCACCACGGCAGCACAGTCGCCGGCCTTGACCAGCCCCGGAAAATGCCGGGCCGCCAACAGCCCGGACATCCTGGCCCGGATCTCCTGCGGTGCACCGCCGGTGCGGCCTATGGAGTGGACGCGTGCCAGCACCTGGTTTTCTGCCACCGGCTCGCCGAGATCGATCATCGTTTCGATCATCCCGTCGTCCTCGGCGAACGAGAAGCAATCGCCCGACGGCATGTCGAGCCAGCGGGTCGGCTGCATCTCGACCGTGCCGGCGACGATGCCGGCATGGCGCAGCACATTGAGCACGCCGCGGCGCGCGATCCTCACCGTTTCCGCGCGCGAAGTCCCGCCGCCGCCAAGCTCTGTGGTGACGAACAGCTTGCCCATCTCCTCGGCGGCAGTGTCGAACATGCCGACCGCATCGATCTCCAGCATTTTCATCGACCACGGTGCGGAGAACGCTTCGACCGCAGCAAACCCCTTCGCTTCCAGCACCTTGTCGGGCCGAATGTGGGCGGCGCAGAACGGCACGAAATCGAGCGTCTTGCCGCCGGAGTGGAAATCGAGCGCGATGTCGGTGCGCGGCAGAAGTTCGCGCCGGAAATAATCGGCGATCTTCTCGGTCACCGTGCCGTCGGGCCGGCCGGGAAAGCTGCGGTTGAGATTGCCCTTGTCGATCGGCGAGGTGCGCGTGCCGGCGCGGAACGCCGGATAGTTCATCGCCGGCACGATAATGACCGTGCCGCTGACTTGCTTCGGCTCGAGCGTACGGGCGAGATCGTAGAGCGCCAGTGGCCCCTCATACTCGTCGCCATGATTGCCGCCGGTGAGCAATGCGCTCGGCCCGTTGCCGTTGCGGATAACGCAGATCGGGATCATCACCGATCCCCAGGCGGAATCGTCGCGGCTGTAAGGCAGGCGCAGGAAGCCATGCTGCACACCGTCGCGCTCGAAATCGACGGTCGGCGTGATCGGTGACGGGCGAAGGCTGGACATCGGGCTCAACTCTTCACCACCAGCTTGCGCGGCACATTGGCCAGGCACTCGACGCCGGTTTCGGTGATCAGGATGGATTCGGTGATTTCCAAGCCCATCCTCTCCAGCCACAGGCCGGTCATGAAATGGAAGGTCATGCCGGGCTTCAGCTCGGTGCGGTCGCCTGGGCGCAGGCTCATCGTGCGTTCGCCCCAGTCCGGCGGATAGGAAAGCCCGATCGGGTAGCCGGTGCGGTTGTCCTTGACTATGCCGTATCTCTTCAGCACGGCGAAAAAGGCGCTGGCGATGTCCTCGCATGTGTTGCCGGGCTTGGCGGCGGCAAGTCCCGCCTCCATGCCTTCCAGCGTCGCCTTTTCGGCGTCGAGGAACTCCTGCGTCGGCTTGCCGAGGAAAACGGTGCGCGACAGCGGGCAGTGATAGCGATTGTAGCAGCCGGCAATCTCGAAGAAGGTGCCCTCGCCCGATTTCATCGGCCGGTCGTCCCAGGTCAGATGCGGCGCCGACGCATCGGTGCCCGACGGCAGCAGCGGCACGATCGCCGGATAGTCGCCGCCGATACCGTCGACGCCGCGCGTGCCGGCATCGTAGATCTCGGCGACTAGGTCGCATTTGCGCATGCCGACTTCGATCTTGTCTACGATTCGCTGGTGCATCGCTTCCACGATGCGGGCGGCTTTGCGCATATAGTCGATTTCGGTCGAGCTCTTCACCGCGCGCTGCCAGTTGACGAGTGCCGTGGCGTCGACGAAGCGGGCATTGGGCAAGTGCTTCTGCAGCGATGCGAAGGCAGCGGCCGAGAACCAGTAATTGTCCATCTCGACACCGATGCTGAGCTTGCCCCAGCCGCGATCGGCGAGCACGGTGGACAGAAAATCCATCGGATGGCGCTCGGTCGACTGCACGTAGTGGTCGGCATAGCCGACGATGTTGTCGTGCGCGAGATAGGCGGTGCGCTTGGCGCCGTTGGCGTCCTGGCCGCGGCCGTACCACACCGGCTCGCCCGACGGCGGCACGATGACGGCCTGGTGCACATAGAACGACCAGCCGTCATAGCCGGTCAGCCAAGCCATGTTGGACGGATCGCTGACGACGAGCAGATCGACGCCCTTGGCCTCCATCGCCTTCCGCGTCTTGGTGAGGCGCTCCGCATATTCGCCGCGCGAGAATTTCAAATTAGGCTGCATTGTTCTTGGTCCTCGTTTGTTGGGCCTTGCGGCCGGTATCAGCTTTCGAAAATCGTACCGGTCTTGGCTGCACGCGCGCGGTCGCGGGCGAGCGTGGCGATCGCCGTGTCCTGCACGCCGGTGCCCGTCAGATCGGCAATAGTGATGTCGCTGCCCGAATGCCGGCCATGCCTTTCGCCGGCGATGATGTGGCCAAGCTCCGTGATCTCGGCATCGGCCGCCATCACGCCCGCCGCGATGGCGTGGTGCAGTTCGCCCAGCCGCCGCGTCTGCTTGGCGCTATCGGCGACGTAGAGATCGGCCATGCGCAGGATCGCCGGTGCGATCTCGTTCTTGTGCTCGGCATCCGAGCCCATCGCGGTGATGTGCTGGCCGGCCACGACGAAGCCGGCCTTGATCAGCGGCTCGGTCGACGGTGTCGTGGTGACGATGATGTCGGCATCGGCGGCTGCCTTTGCCGCGTCTGGCTCGGCGTGAACGGCGATGCCCAGTCTTTCGGACAATGCGTCCGCCGCGGCTTCGGCCTTGGCGGCATCCCTTGCCCAGATGCGGGCTTCTGTGATCGGCCGCACCAGCATCAGTGCTTCGAGCTGCAGTCCGGCTTGGACGCCGGCGCCGAAGATCGCGGCAACGGAGGAGTCCGCCCGCGACAGATGTTTGGCGGCGACCGCGCCGGCCGCGGCCGTGCGGATGTCGGTGAGATAGCCATTGTCGAGCAACAGCGCCTCGACCAGCCCAGTTTTGGACGACAGCAGCACCATCATGCCGTTGACGCTGGGCAGGCCGAGTTTCGGATTATCGAAGAAACCGGGGCTGATCTTGATCGCAAAACCGTCGATGCCCGGCACATAGGCGGTCTTGACGTCGACCTCGCCGCGATGCTCTGGAATGTCCAGCCGCAGGATCGGCGGCATCGCCACCGGCAAGGTAACGAGCGCCCGGAACGCGTTCTCGACGCAGGCGACGGCATCGAGATCGAGCTTCACGAGCTTGCGCAATTCGGCCTCGGTGAGGATCGTTATCCGGCTCATGCTGCGTGCTCCGCAATTGCTTTACCGCAGATGATCTTGCGGTGCAGTGTCATGTCGATGTTGCGGCCGGACAGCACGAGTACTGTGGGGCCATTCGCGGTGACCTTGCCGGCAAGCACGGCCGCGATGCCGACCGCGCCGGCGCCTTCGACGATCTCGCGCTCCTGCTCATAGGCGTGGCGGATGCCGGCGGCGATCTCGTCCTCGCTGAGCAGGATCACATCGTCGAGCAGGTCACGGCACATCGAGAAGGTCAGCCGGTTGTCGAGGCCGATGCCGCCGCCAAGCGAGTCGGCGAGCGTCGGCAGTTCCTCGACCAGCACCGGGTGCCCGGCGTCGAGGCTCGCCTTCATCGCGGCACCGCGCGCCATCGAAACGCCGACGACCTTCGTCGCCGGCCTGACGCCCTTGACGGCAGCTGCGACGCCAGCCGCCAGCCCACCGCCGGAAAGCGGCACCAGCACCAGGGCGGCGTCCGCAACTTGTTCCATGATCTCCAGCCCAAGTGTCCCTTGCCCGGCGACAATGGCGGGATGGTCGAAAGGCGGCAGCATGATCAGCCCCTCTTCGGCGACCAGCCGCTCGACCTCTTGCTGCGCATCGTCCTGGCTGTTGCCGACGATGCGGATCTCGGCGCCAAGCCGGCGGATCTCTTCGAGCTTGTTCTCAGGCACCAGCCGCGACATGCAGATTGTCGCATGGATACCTTGCAGTTGAGCGCCATACGCAAGCGCCCGGCCGTGGTTGCCGGTCGAGGCCGCGACGACGCCCCGCACCTTCTCGTCTCCTGTCAGCGAAGCGATAGCGTTCGAGGCACCGCGCAGCTTGAAGGCGCCGGTGGTCTGCCGATGTTCGAGCTTGAGATAAACAGGAGCGCCCAAGTGCTGGGAAAGACTCCGGGAAGTGACGGTCGGCGTACGCTCAACCTTGCCTGTGATGCGCTCGCGCGCGGCGCGGATATCGGAGAGGCTTATCCTGGACGTGGTCATGGGCTCGTCAATCAGTTCAGCGGCAGCGTCATCAGACGGCCGAATTCAGGGCGCGACATCTTATCTCCGCAAAGCCGCAGGCAATTCCAGGCCGTCGCCTGGTTGCTGGTGACGACGGGGCGGCCGATGGCCTCTTCCATGCCGACAACTGCCGCCGCCGACCGCAGCGCCGTGCAGGACACGAACAGCGCGTCGGCCTGCGGGGCCATCGCATCACGGGCCAGATCGACCAAGGATTTCGGCGCAATCCGCGCCATCTCACGGTCGTCCTCGAAGCCGAGGCAAGTGAAGCTGACGATTTCGAATCCACGCTCGGTGAAATAGGTCGCCATCGGCCGGCTGGTCTCGATCGTATAAGGGGTGAGGATGCTGATCGTCCTGGCGCCCAGCGCCGTCAGGCCGCGCACGCCGGCCATCGGCGGCGTGACCACCGGCACGCCGGGTTTCACGGCCTGCACTGCCGCCTCGATTTCGGCATCGCCGATCACGACGGAGGCCGAGGTGCAGGAATAGCAGATCGCATCGAGCGGCTCGTCGGGCAGGATCAGGCCCGCGGCCGCCGTCAGTGACGGCTGCATCTTGCGCAAATTGTCCGGCGTCGTCGGGTTGGCGTAGGGAATACGCGCGACATAGATGCCGATACGATCGCTTGCCACCATGCGGTGAAAATCCGGCTCGCTTGTGTGGTCGGTGGCAAGGATGATCAGGCCGACCCGCTTTTCCAGCGGACGCGCATCGAGCGCCGGCGGTGCCGAATGCAGGCGGATTTCGGGTGCAGCACTCATCGTTCGATCCGCCCATAACGGTGTTCCAGCCAGCGCAGCAGCACCACCGAGAACAGGCTGATGGCGAGGAAGAAGGCGCCGACCAAGGTGATCGGTTCGATATACCGGTAATAGGTGTTGGCGACGCTCTTGGCCTGGTTCATCAGTTCCAGCACGGTGATCGCCGACAGCAACGGCGTCTCCTTGAACATGGCGATGAAATAATTGGCAAGCGCCGGGATCATCGGCGGGATCGCCTGCGGAATGATGATGTGCGTCCAGGTCTGCGTGGCGTTCAGATTGCAGGCCTTCGCCGCTTCCCACTGACCGCGCGGCACATTGTCTATACCGGCGCGGTAGACCTCGGCCGTGTAGGTGCCGTAATGCAGCCCAAGGCCGATGACGCCCGCCACCAGCGGCGGCAACAGGACGCCGAAATCCGGCAGCACGTAGAAGATGAAATAGAGCTGCACCAACAGCGGCGTGCCACGGATGAACTCGGCAAGGAAACTGACGGTGCGCGACAGAGCCCTGTTCGGCGAACGGCGGGCCAACGCGATGCCCAGCCCGACGATGGCCGCCAGCACGGAGCCGAGCAGCGTCGCCAGGATGGTGATCTTCACCCCCTCGATCAGCGTCGGCAGGATCTGCCGGACAAAATCCCAATCCCATTCCATTATCAGGCCCGCTCCATCAGACGCGCACCCCGTCGAGGCCGCGCGCCATGCGGCGTTCCAGCGACCGCACGCCCCAGGAGATGAGCAGCGCCAGCACGAAATAGATGACCAGGATGGTGCTGAACGGCACAAGTGTATTGCCGGTCTGCGAGCGCACCACCTGCGCCTGGAAGGTAAGGTCGGCGAGCGAGATCAGCGAAACGACGGCGGTGGCCTTGAGCAATTCAATGGCGTTGTTGCCGAAGGTCGGCAGCATCACCAGAAGCGCCTGCGGCAGGATGATGTGGCGCATGGCTTGCCAGCGGCCGAGATTGAGCGCGGTGCAGGCCTCGTATTGTTCGCGGCCGATCGACTTGATGGCGCCGCGCACCACTTCCGCTGCATAGGCCCCGACATTGAGGCCCAGCGCCAGCACGCCGGCCTGTAGCGGCGTCAGCGAGATGCCCGCGAAAGGCAGCACGAAATAGGCCCAGAACAGCTGCACGAAAATCGAGGTGCCGCGGAAGAACTCGATATAGGCGGTGGCCAGCGCGCGTAGCACGAAAAACCGCGACAGCCGCCCCAGCCCGGCAAGAAAGGCCATGACCAACGCCAGCACCGACCCCATCAGCGTCAACTCGATGGTGACAAGCGCTCCTTGCAAAATCAGGCCGAAATAGCCGGACCATTGGGTCATTGGTCGAAAGGGCTCCGCATTGAATATTTGGCGCGGCGATCACTTCAGGTTCCTTCTCCCCGTTCGCGGGGAGAAGATGCCGGCAGGCAGATGAGGGGCAGCGCGAACCGACCAGAGTGTGGCGACGCCCCTCATCCGGCCCTTCGGGCCACCTTCTCCCCGTGAACGGGGAGAAGGAAAGAACGCGCCTACTTCGCCGAGCAGAGCTTGTCGCGGTTCGTCGACATCGCCGCCGCCGCCGAGAAGCCGTAGGGTTCGATGATCTTGGCGAACTCGCCGGACTTCTTCAGTTTCGCCAGCTCGACATCATAGGCATCACGTAGCGCTTCGTCGCCCTTTTTGAAGGCCGCGCCGTCGCAATAGACCGGCGCACCGACCACCGGCGCGATGACTTCGAGGTTCGGATCATTGGCTTTCTTGACCAGGTCGTTGATCGACAGCACGGGCAGCGAATAAGCATCGATGCGGCCGTCCTGCAGCATCTTCAAGCCACTCTGGCCGTCCGGCACGACGATGACGCGCTCGCGCGGCACACCTGCGGTGAGCGCCAGCTTTTCCTCGGTGCCGCCACCCGGTGCGCCGATCGTCGCGCTGGTGTCCTTGGCGACGTCCTCGTAGCTCTTGAAGCCCTTTGGATTGCCCTTCTTCACCAGCATCGCCTCGGCATCGCACAGCACCGGTTCCGAATAGGCGACCGCAGCACAACGTTCCGGCTTCATGAACAGGCCGGCGGTGACGACGTCGAAACGGCCGGCCTGCAGGCCGGGGATCATGGCGCCATATTCCGAGATCGAGGCGACGATGTCGTTGACGCCAAGGCGCTTGAAGATTTCACGGGCAACGTCTGGCGCCGCACCCGAAACCTTGCCGTCGGCGGCGACCGCCGTATAGGGCGGCTCGTTGGCGATGGCGACGCGGGCAAAGCCTTGCGCCTTGAGCTCTTCGAGCTTGCTGTCATCGGCCGAGCCGGCCGTCGAGGCGGCCAGCACCGCCGTCAGCGCAATACCGGCGACGCCGGCCAAAATGGCAAATTTCTTCATTGTTCCCAACTCCTTGTTTGTCTGTCTTCTTGGCTTGCTTGAGGCGTCGCCGCCTCGCATGGCAGTCAGACCCGATGTCCGGCCGCAATGATCTTCTTCAGGAACCCTTGCGTACGCTCCTGTTTGGGATGGCGGAAAATCTCGTCGGGCTTGCCCTCCTCGACTATTCTGCCGCGGTCGAAGAACAGCACCCGGTCGGCGAAGTCGTGGGCGAAACCCATTTCGTGGGTGACCAGCAGCATGGTCATGTCGGTCTCGGCGGCGAGCTTGCGCATGACGTTGAGCACCTCGTCGACAAGTTCCGGGTCGAGCGCCGAGGTGACCTCGTCGAACAGCATGATCTTCGGCGACAGCGCCAGCGCCCGGGCAATCGCGACGCGCTGCTTCTGTCCGCCGGAAAGCTGCGCCGGCATCGCCTTGGCCTTGTCGACCATGCCGACCATGTCGAGCAGCTCCATCGCCCGCTTTTCGGCGGCGGCCCGCGGCACGCCTTTGGTCAGCATCGGTGCCAGCGTCACATTGTCTATGACGCATTTGTGCGGAAACAGATTGAACAGTTGGAAGACCATGCCGATCTTCTGGCGCATCTTTGCCAAATGCCGTTCATCGGCCGTCAGCAGCCGGCCGTTGCGCTCCATGTGGTACAGCTGTTCGCCGTCGACTTGGATGTGGCCGCTGTCGATACGCTCGAGCGTCATCAGGATGCGCAGGATCGTCGTCTTGCCCGAACCCGACGGGCCGATCAGCGCCAGCTTCTCGCCGGGCATGACTTGCATCGAGAGGCCGTCCAGCACCTTGAAAGTGCCGAAGCTTTTCGAAATACCGTCGATCTTGATGATGGGCGCCGACAATGAATTTCCCGTGCTGGAGAAGCTGTGCCTTTAACGATGCGGATCACGGCAAATCATGTCAATCAAGAAAATAATATCATGACAATATTTCGGATTCCGCACAATTCCCCCAATTGTTGCCTAGATCGCTAGCAGGAGATGCTCTGGATCGCCGAGCAGCAGCTTGGTGACAACGCCGAGACCGGCACGCAGTTCCCCCTCCGTGGTCGAGCCCAGCGAAATCCGCACAGCTGGATGCCAAGGCGTCTGCGAAATGCGAAACGATGTACCCGGCGCAATCGCCACGCCCTGCAGGCGCGCCTGGGACACAAAGCTTTCCTCGCCGCGATCATCGGGCAGCCGCAGCCAGACATGCAGCCCGTCGCGATGAGCCCGATAATCCACTCCGGCAAGCACCTCGGTGGCGATGTCCAGACGCCGCCGCAAAGCCAGGCGCTGCCATCGCACGAGTTCCATCGCGGTGCCGTCGGTCACCCATTTGGTGGCGATCTCGGCCACCAGCGGCGTCGCCATCCAGTTTGAGACGAGGTGGCGGTTGGCGACCGCGGCGACATAACGATCGGGCGCCGCGAGATAGCCGATACGCAGGCCCGGCACTACGATCTTGGTAAAGGAGGTGACGTAGAGCGTGCGCTCGGGCGCGAAGGCGGCGACCGGCAGCGGCCGGTCCTCGACCAACGGGCCGAGAACGTCATTTTCGATGATGGCGATGTCGTGCCTGCGCGCCACCGCCGCAATCTGTTCGCGCCGGGCCGCGTCCATCAGAGTGGCCGTAGGATTGATCACCGAGGGCTGCACGAACACCGCGCGGATGTCGGACAGCCGGCAGGCCTCGTCCAGCGCTTCCGGGATCAGCCCATTGTCGTCGATTCGCAAACCCTCGAGGTTGAAACCGAGATAGCGCGCTAGCGGGATCAGCGTGTGGTGGCCGATTGCCTCCGTAGCGACGGTCGAACCCGGCGGCGCCACGCTCATCAGCGCCACTGTCATCCCTGCGGTGGCGCCGTTGGTCAGGCTGATGTTCTGCGGCGACATGTCGAGGCCGCAGAGGCGTAGCCACTCGACACCGACCGCGCGGTGGCGCGGGAACACCATGTTTGGCCTGAACGACAGCGCCGAGCTCGACGGCAGGTTTTCGGCGAGCCAGCCCAGCGCCTGCCTCAGCCGTTCTAGATGCATCGGTTCGCAGACCGGCTTCAGGATGGAGAGGTCGATGACCTCGCCCAGCCGCTCTGGAAGATAGGGCGGCTCCGGCTCGCGGCGCTGAGTCTGCACGAAGCTGCCGCGGCCGACCTCGCCGGACACCAGCCCGCGGCGGATCAGCTCCTCATAGGCGCGGCTGACCGTCTGCACGGAAAGTTTGAGATCGTCGGCGAGCTGCCGGTGCGTCGGCAACCGAGCGCCATTGGCCAGGCGCCCGTCATGGATGGCGCGCGCGAACTGGTCGGCGAGCGATTGATAGGCCGGCCGCCGGATAAGAGCGGGATCTGGTCGCCAAAATGTCATGACTTATTAGAGATCGAAATCAGTGCAATTGACAATCGAAATAATGCGCCGTCATGGTGTCCGGCACCGGAAGTAGGCGACCATGGCTGCAGCGAAACTCGATCCGATCGATCTGAAAATCCTCGACGCCATCCAGCACGACGGGCGCATCACCAAGCTGGCGCTGGCCGAGAAAGTCGGCCTGTCGCCGACGCCGTGCTGGATGCCGCTGCGTAAACTGGAAAAGGCCGGCATCGTCTCGGGCTACCATGCCAGGATCGCCATGCGCGCCATCGCGCCGGTCGCCACTGTGCTGATGGAGGTGTCGCTGGCCAGCCACCGCCAGGCCGATTTCGACCGTTTCGAGCGCGTCATCCGCGATATTCCCGAGATCGTCGCCTGCTGGTCTGTCGGTGGCGGCGTCGATTACCTGCTGAAGGTGATGGCGCGCGACATCGACGCCTATCAGCGGCTGGTCGACACTCTGCTCGAACGCGACATCGGCATCGACCGCTATTTCACCTACATCGTCACCAAGACGGTGAAGGAGGAGAGTGTGCTGCCGGTGGCGGATCTGTTGCCGGCATCTTCCTGATACCGGAGAGATCGTCTGGCTCGGCAGGACAATAGAGACAATCTCTCTACGTGTAGGCACGCAAACAGCCTCTCTGTTTGCGCGGCAGGGATAGTCTGCGGCATCCACCCGAACCGGGAGCCCGATGATGTCCGCACATTTTGCCCGCTCGCAGCGCCATGAGGCGCTTGATCGCCTCGCCGACCGACGGCTGCTGCGCGAACTCGCCTATGTCGATGGCCACTGGACGGCGAGCGAGACCGCGGAGAGTTTCGAGGTGACGGAACCGGCCACCGGATCCACCGTCGCTTTCGTTGCCGCCCTCGATGCCCGGCAGAGCACATTGGCGATCGATGCGGCATGGCGCGCCTTTCCTGCCTGGCGCGCATTGCTGCCGCAGGAACGGTCCAAAATACTGCGCAAATGGTTCGATCTGATCGTCGCCGCCAAAAATGACTTGGCTCTGCTGATGACACTCGAACAAGGCAAGCCGCTGAGGGAATCATTGGGCGAGATCGATTACGCAGCCTCCTTCGTCGAGTGGTATGCCGAGGAGGCCAAACGTCTCAACGCCGAAAGCGTCACCAGCCATTTGCCAAATGCCGAGATGATGGTGCGGCGCGAGCCGCTCGGCGTCGTCGGCGTCGTCACGCCGTGGAATTTTCCAGCGGCCATGCTGACCCGCAAGGCGGCTGCCGCCCTTACCGCCGGCTGTACCATCGTCGCGCATCCTTCCTCGGAAACGCCGCTGTCCGCACTGGCGCTGGCCGAGCTTGGCGAACGTGCCGGTCTGCCGGCAGGCGTCTTCAACGTTCTCACCGGCAAGGCCTCGACCATTGTTGGGCGGATGTGCGAAGACCCGCGCGTTCGCGCCATGAGCTTCACCGGCTCGACCGAGATCGGCAGGTTGATCGCCGCGCAGAGTGCGCCGACGATGAAGCGTCTGGTGATGGAACTCGGCGGTCATGCGCCGCTGATCGTCTTCGCCGACGCAGATCTCGACAAGGCTGTGACCATCGCCGTCGACGCCAAATTCGCCACCTCCGGCCAGGACTGCCTCGCCGCCAACCGCATCTATGTCCAGCGTCCGCTATACGATCGGTTCTGCGCTGCTTTCGCCAGACGCGTCGAGGCGTTGCGGGCCGGCAATGGCCTCGCTGACGACACCGAAATCGGACCCTTGATGCACGAACGCGCCGTCAAGAAGGTCGAGGAGCAGGTGGCCGATGCGCTCGCCAAAGGCGCCCGTTGCCTGACCGGCGGCAAGCGTCATCCGGCCGGGCCGCTGTTTTACCAGCCGACCCTGCTGGCCGATGTTGACGACGACTCCCTGATCATGCGCGAGGAGACCTTCGGTCCGGTCGCCGCCGTGACGCCCTTCGACAGCGAAGACGAAGTCGTCGCCCGCGCCAATGCCACCGAATATGGCCTCGTCGCCTATGTGGTGACTGAGAATGGCGGTAGGCAATTGCGCATGGGCCGGGCGCTCGACTATGGCATGGTCGCTATCAACCGCGTCAAGATTACCGGCGCGCCGGTCCCGTTCGGCGGCGTCAAACAGTCCGGCATCGGCCGCGAGGGCTCGCGTCACGGGCTCGAAGCCTTTACCGATCTAAAATATCTCTGCCTCGACGTGGCGTGAGCCGCGCCCGGCACATTTTCCTCAGGAGTAGAAAAATGCTCGACCAGTCAAACGAACTCGCCGCCTGGGATCGCGATCACTTCTTCCATCCCTCGACCCATATGGGCACCCACGCGCGTGGCGAGAGCCCGACGCGTGTGATCGCCGGTGGCGAAGGCGTCACCATCTGGGACAATAACGGCAAGAAGAGCATCGATGCCTTCGCCGGGCTCTACTGCGTCAACGTCGGCTATGGCCGCCAGAAGATCGCCGACGCGATCGCCGCACAGGCCAAGAAGCTCGCCTATTATCATGCCTATGTCGGGCACGGCACCGAGGCGTCGATCACGCTCTCCAAGATGATCATAGACCGCGCGCCGCAAGGCATGTCGAGGGTCTATTTCGGCCTCTCCGGTTCCGATGCCAACGAAACCAACATCAAGCTGATCTGGTACTACAACAACGTGCTCGGCCGGCCCGAGAAGAAGAAGATCATCTCGCGCTGGCGCGGTTATCACGGCTCCGGCATCATGACCGGATCGCTGACCGGCCTCGACCTGTTCCACAACGCCTTCGACCTGCCGCGTGCGCCGGTCCTGCACACCGAGGCGCCCTACTATTTCCGCCGCGCCGACCACTCGCTGAACGAGGAGCAGTTTTCGCAATACTGCGCCGACAAGCTCGAAGAGATGATCCTCGCCGAAGGGCCGGAAACGGTCGCCGCTTTTATCGGCGAGCCGATCCTCGGCACCGGCGGCATCGTGCCGCCGCCGGCCGGCTACTGGGAGAAGATCCAGGCGGTGCTGAAGAAATACGACGTGCTGCTGGTCGCCGACGAGGTCGTCACCGGCTTCGGCCGGCTGGGCACCATGTTCGGCTCCGACCATTACCGCATCAAGGCCGACCTGATCACCATCGCCAAGGGCCTGACCTCGGCCTACGCGCCGCTGTCCGGCGTCATCGTCTCCGACAAGGTCTGGCAGGTGCTCGTCCAGGGCTCCGACAAGCTCGGCTCGCTCGGCCATGGCTGGACCTATTCGGCGCATCCGATCTGCGTGGCCGCCGGCGTCGCCAACCTGGAACTGATCGACGAGATGGACCTGGTCAGGAACGCCGGCGAGACCGGCGCCTATTTCCGCGCCGAGCTGACGAAGGCCGTCGGTCGCCACAAAAACGTAGGCGAGGTACGCGGCGACGGCATGCTGGCGGCAATCGAGTTCGTCGCCGACCGGGACGACCGCGTATTCTTCGATGCCTCGCAGAAGATCGGACCGCAGGTCGCGACCGCGCTTGCGGCAAGCGGCGTCATCGGCCGCGCCATGCCGCAGGGCGACATTCTCGGTTTCGCGCCGCCGCTCTGCCTGACCCGCGAGGAAGCCGACATCGTCGTGTCGAAGACGGCCGACGCGGTGAAGAGCGTGTTTGTCAACATCTGAAAACCGACATGAATGCCATGACCAAGACACTCCCCGCCACCATGGCCGCCGTGCTCCTGACTGGTCACGGCGGACCGGAAAAGCTCGTCTACCGCGCCGACGTCAAAGTACCCTCGCCTGCCCCGGGTGAAGTGCTGGTCAAGGTCACCGCATGCGGTATGAACAACACCGACGTCTGGGTGCGACAGGGCGCCTATGGCACCGAGGAGGATGCCGCGGCCGTGTCAACGTGGCGCCGCCAAGGCAACACGCTGAGCTTTCCGCGCATCCAGGGCACTGACACGGTCGGCAACATCATTGCCGTCGGCGACGGCGTGTCACCGGCCCGCATCGGCGAGCGGGTGATGGTCGATTTCTCCATCTACAATCGTGACGATTCATTGGCCGACATCGACTATATGGGCCACGGCCGCGACGGCGGCTATGCCGAATACCAGGCAGTGCCTGCCGAGAACGCCCATATCGTCGACACCGACCTGACCGACGTCGAACTTGCTACATTCTGCTGCGCCTATCTCACGGGCGAGCAGATGCTGGAACGCGCCGCATTAAAAGCCGGCGAGCGTGTGCTGGTCACCGGTGCCTCCGGCGGCGTCGGCTCCGGCATCGTGCAGCTGGCGCGGGCGCGCGGCGCCATTCCCTACGCAATTGCCGGCAAGGGCAAGGAACAGGCCGTGCGTGATATCGGCGCCGAGGCGGTGATCACCCGTGGCGTTGCCGATCTGCCGGCCGCCGTCGCCGCTGCGACCGAGGGCCAGCCGATCGACGTGGTGGCCGATCTGGTCGGCGGCGCGATCTTCAACGACCTCCTGCGCATCTTGAGGCCGGAAGGCCGCTACACCACGGCTGGTGCAATTGCCGGCCCGGTCGTGCAGCTGGATCTGCGCACCATGTATCTGAAACAGCTGCAACTGCATGGTTCGAGCCAGGGCACGCGGGCGGATTTCCGCCGCATCGTGCGCTACATCGAGGACAAGAAGATCCGGCCGCTGGTCGGCGGCGTCTACAAGCTGTCCGATTTCCATCGCGCCCAGGCCGATTTCATCGCCAAGGATTTCGTCGGCAAGCTGGTCGTTGTGCCGGATGCGGTCGGCGTCGCCAAATAGCGCGATCAGCCTGGCGATCGGACCTGCTTGAGGGCGGCTTCGAGCGACCGTTCAAATGCGTCGATCACCTGATCGACCTGCGACTCGGTAATGATCAGCGGCGGGCAGAAAGCCAGCGCATCGCCCATATTGCGCGAGATGACGCCGTTCTGCTGCATGAACCCGTTGACTAGCCCGCCCAGCGCGCCGGCCGTGCCCCACGGCGCCTTATTCGGCTTGTCGCCGACCATTTCGACCGCCGCGATCAGGCCGATGCCGCGCACCTCGCCGACAAGCGGGTGCGAAGCGAGATCGCGCAGCCGTTTCTGCATATGCGCACCGACAGTGCGCGCATTGCCGACCAGATCGCGCTCCTCGATCAGCTTCAGGTTCTCGAGCGCGACCGCTGCCGCAACGGGATGGCCGCCGCCGGTGAAGCCGTGGCCGAACGTGCCGATACGATTGCTTTCGTTCGCGATCGGCTCGAAGACCTTGTCGTTGATCAGCAGGGCCGAGATCGGCAGATAGGACGAAGAAATCTGCTTCGACAGCACCATGATGTCGGGCCTGATGCCGAAGGTCTGCGAGCCGAACATCTCACCTGTTCTGCCAAACCCGCAGATCACCTCGTCGGCGACAAGCAGGATGTCGTATCTCGACAGCACCGCCTGGATTTTCTCCCAATAGCCGGAAGGCGGAACGATGACGCCGCCGGCGCCCATGATGGGTTCGCCGAAGAAGGCGGCGATGGTTTCCGGCCCTTCGGCCAGGATCAGTCTCTCCAACCCGTCGGCAAGCCGCGTCGAAAACTGCTCTTCGCTTTCACCCGGCAGCGCCTCGCGCCAATGGTGCGGTGTCGAGGTGTGCAGCACATTGGCGATCGGCAGATCGAACGAGATGTGGTTGTTGGGCAGTCCGGTCAGGCTCGCCGAGGCGATGGTGACGCCGTGATAACCCTTCCTGCGGCTGATGATCTTCTTGCGCGCCGGTTGGCCGAGCGCATTCGACCGGTACCAGATCATCTTCATGGCCGTATCGTTGGCCTCGGAGCCGGAATTGGTGAAATACGCCTTGCTCATCGGCACCGGCGCCATCTGCACCAGTCTCTCGGCGAGATCGATCAGCGGCGAATGCGATTTGGAGCCGAAATCGTGATAGTAAGGCAGCTTCGACATTTGCCGTGCTGCCGCATCGACCAGCCGCTTCTCCGAAAAACCGACCGCGACGCTCCAAAGCCCGGCCATCGCCTCGATATAACGGTTGCCGGCAAGGTCCTCGACATAGATGCCGTCGCCCTTCTCGATGACGAGCGGCCCTGACTCCTGATGCTTGCGGGCGTTGGTGTAGCCATGCAGGTGATAGCTTATATCGCGGGCTTCGGGCGAATTCGGTCGTGCGTCCATGATGGCTCCTGTGCCGGTCCGGCTCGGCAGGTCCCCGTGCATTATGCCGTTTGATGCATCTTTCTCGAACGGTATAGTGTCAAGCGCTTTCGACAGGGCCAGCGGATGGATGGACGCATGCAGAACTTCGGCTTGACCTGACCGTGGACCATATCGACTGCATTGTCGCCGGTGCCGGCGTTGTTGGCCTGGCGATCGCGCGAGAGATGGCGCAGCGCGGCATCGATACGCTGGTCCTGGAAGCCGAGAGCGCTATCGGCACCGGGACAAGTTCGCGCAATTCCGAGGTCATCCATGCCGGCCTCCACTATCCGGTTGGATCGCTAAAGGCCCGGCTCTGCGTGGCGGGCCGGGAAAAGCTCTATCGCTACTGCGACGAGCGTGTGATCCCGCATTCGCGCTGCGGCAAGCTCATCGTCGCCACAAATGCCGGACAGGAGCCGGTGCTCGCCTCAATCCGGGCCAATGCACGCGCTTGCGGCGCCGGCGACCTGGTGCCCTTGAGCGAAGCCGAGGCGCATGCGCTGGAGCCCAGCCTCAAGTGTACGGCGGCGTTGCTGTCGCCGGCCACCGGGATCATCGACAGCCATGCCCTGATGCTTGCCTTGCTGGCTGATGCCGAGGCGCACGGGGCGGCACTCAGCCTCAACACCCGCGTCGCCTCCGGCCGCATCGAAGCGGGCCAGGTCGTGCTCGAGACGGTGGACGCTACCGGCGGCGAGCGCTTCGAGATCGCCACTACGGGCTTCGTCAATGCCGCCGGGCTTGGCGCCGCAGCACTTGCCGGGTCGATTGAAGGGTTCGACCAGCAATTCGTGCCAAGGCTCCATTATGCCAAGGGCAATTATTTTTTGGTTGTCGGCCGGGCGCCGTTCTCGCGGCTGGTTTATCCGGTGCCCGAACCCGGCGGGCTCGGCGTTCATCTGACGCTCGATCTCGACGGCGCCACCCGCTTCGGGCCGGACGTCGAGTGGACCGATCAGCTCGACTATCGCGTCGATCCAGCTCGGGGTGAGCGATTCTACAGCGAGATCCGCAAATACTGGCCGGACCTTGCCGATGGCAGCCTGCAGCCCGCTTACAGCGGCATCCGGCCGAAACTGTCCGGTCCCGGTGAGGCCAATGCCGACTTCGTCATCCAGGACGTGGCGGTGCATGGCGTGGACAGCCTGGTCAATCTGTTCGGCATCGAAAGCCCCGGCCTGACCTCCTGCCTGGCGATTGCCGATCATGTCGCGCAGTGCCTCGCGCCGAAGTTGTAGCACGCGGCGCCCGCGCCGCGATCTGCCCTGTATCGAGGCACATTGGGTGAACTTTCAGACGCAAGTCGCCTATGAGGCACATCGCGCACTTGCAGCCCGCTCCGCGCTCTGATTCCCTGCGTGCTGGGCTGTCCTGATTCGCACTGCCCGGTTCAGAGTTTTCGCAGTGCGCCCGGGGCAAGCTTGCAGCGACCACTCGGCGTATCCAGGGAGAACGGCAATGAACACCGCGACGAGGCCGGTAATCTCGGAGATGAGGCCCAAGATCACCGTCGTCGGGGTCGGCGGCGGCGGCGGCAACGCAGTCAACAACATGATCGCCGAAGGCCTGCAGGGCGCGGAATTCATCGTCGCCAACACCGATGCCCAGGCCCTTGCCATGTCGAAGGCAACGAGGCTGATCCAGTTGGGCGCTCATATCACCGAAGGTCTGGGCGCCGGGTCCCTGCCCGAAGTCGGCCGTGCCGCGGCCGTGGAATCCATCGACGAGATCATGGACCACCTTGCTGGAACGCACATGTGCTTTGTGACCGCCGGCATGGGAGGCGGAACCGGCACCGGTGCCGCGCCTGTTATCGCACAGGCAGCGCGGGCAGCCGGAATACTGACCGTCGCCGTCGTTACCAAGCCATTTGTCTTCGAAGGCAGGCGCCGCATGTACGCTGCCGATGAGGGCATCGAGCGCCTGCGCGAAAGCGCCGATACCGTCATCGTCATCCCGAACCAGAACCTGTTCAGGATCGCCGACGCCAGAACCACGTTCGCCGACGCCTTCGCCATGGCCGACCGGGTTCTCTATGCGGGCGTCGGCTGCATCACCGATCTGATCGTCAAGGAAGGCCTGATCAATCTCGACTTCGCCGATGTAAAGTCGGTGATGCGCGACATGGGCCGCGCCATGATGGGAACCGGCGAGGCCGCCGGAGAAGGCCGCGCCAAAAAGGCGGCGGAAGCGGCAATCGCCAACCCGCTGCTCGACGAAGCTTCGATGATGGGCGCCAAGGGCGTCCTTGTCTCGATATCGGGCGGCATGGACATGACGCTGTTCGAGGTCGACGAAGCCGCTACCCGCATCCGCGAGGAGGTCGACAACGATGCCGACATCATCGTCGGCGCCATCTTCGACAAGGCACTCGCCGGACAATTCAGGGTATCCGTCGTGGCGACCGGCTTGCGGCGGGGCCTGGAGATTCCACTGCTTGCCGAACCGGAAGTTCGCATGAATTAGAGCCCATGTTGCGCGAGGCGACCCCCCCGGGCTTGAATTGGGCGGCGGGACGCACGAGCTCCTCGATCACCATGTAGAGACTGCCGCCGGTGCTACTCAGGCCGCCCTGACGTTGCGCGCTCCACGCGCCCAGGCCGGCAGCCAATCGCCATGCGCAACCAGCAAATCATCGACCAGCGACCATATCTGGTCGAGGTCGAGCTCGGCCGCCGTGTGCGGGTCCATCATCGCCGCGTGATATATGTGCTCGCGGTTCTCGGTCATCAGCGCCTGGACCGTCAGTTCCTGGACGTTGATATTGGTGCGGATCAGCGCGGTAAGTTGTACCGGCAGGTCGCCGATGAAGGTGGGTTGAATGCCGGAGGCGTCGACGAGGCATGGCACCTCGGCCGCGCAATTATGTGGCAATGACGTGATGCAGCCATTGTTGGGGACGTTGCCGTAGATCACCGACGGCTCGCCGGTCCAGACCGAGTTCATGATCGAGGACGCATATTCCTTCGACTGCTCCACTTCGATCTTATCAGCCGAGCGATAGGCTTCCGCCTGCCCCTTCCAGCGTTCGATCTGCTCGATGCAGCGCTTCGGGTATTCGTCGAGCGGGACACCGAATTTCTCGATCAGATCTTCGCGCCCGTCCTTGATGAAATAGGGCGTGTATTCCGCGAAATGTTCGGAGCTCTCCGTGACGAAGTACCCGAGGCGCTTCAGCATCTCGTAGCGCACCTTGTTCGGGCAGCGCGGATTCCATCCCGGCTTCGGCGCCCGCCCTTCGCTGTAGGCGCGCAGCAGATCCGGGTAGAGATTGCGGTAGGAGCCGTCCGGCTGGCGATGCTCGAATTTCAGGTAGAAGGCCATGTGATTGATGCCGGCCGAGCGGTAGCGAATCTCCTCGTAGGGAATGTCGAGATCATGCGCCAGCTCCATTGCCGTGCCTTGCACCGAATGGCAGAGGCCGACCTGCTTGATCTCGGGGTATTTCTCCGCGATCGCCCAGGTGTTGATCGCCATCGGGTTGACATATTGCAGCATGATCGCCTGCGGGCAGACCGCGAGCATGTCCTCGCAGATCTTCCAGAGATGCGGCACGGTTCGCAAGCCTCGCATGATGCCGCCGACACCGAGCGTATCGGCGATGGTCTGGCGCAGCCCGTATTTCTTCGGAACTTCGAAATCGGTTACCGTGCAGGGCTCGTAGCCGCCGATCTGGAAGGCGACGACGACGAAATCGGCGCCTGCAAGCGCCTTGCGCTGGTCCGAATAGGTTTCGGCTTTGGCCTTTACGCCAAGCGTCGCGATCAGCTTACCGACGACGATTGCGCTTTCCTCGAGCCGTTGCGGATTGATGTCCATCAGCGCGATCGTCGCGCCGGATAAAGCCGGACGCTGCAATATGTCGCCGACGATGTTCCTCATGAACACCGTCGAGCCAGCTCCGATGAAAGCGACCTTGGGATTTCTTGCCACAACGACCTCCGGCATAAGCAATCAGGCTACCTCGAAAGCGGCTTTGACCAGCCGTTCGGTGTACGCGGTTTTGGGATGGGACAGGACTTCGTCGACCGGCCCCTCTTCGACGATCTTGCCGTGCTGCATGACGATGACGCGATGGCACAGCGCCCGCACGACCTTGAGGTCGTGCGAGATGAAGATGTAGCTCAGGCCCCGTTCGCGCTGCAGCTTGCGCAGCAGTTCGATGATCTGCGCCTGCACCGAGAGATCCAGCGCCGATGTCGGCTCGTCGAGCACGATGAATTCGGGTTCGAGCGCGACGGCGCGGGCAATCGCAATACGCTGGCGCTGGCCACCGGAAAACTCGTGTGGGAAGCGCGACAGGATATCGCCGGGCATGCCGGCGCTGATCAGCGCCTCGCGCACGCGCTCGATCCGATCGTTCCTGGTGGTGCCGATGCGGTTGACGACCAGCCCTTCCTCGATGATCTGGCCGATCGTCATGCGCGGGTTGAGCGACGAGAACGGATCCTGGAAGACGACCTGCATGCGCGACCGCAACGGCCGCATCTGTGCCCGCGAACAGCCATGGATCGGCTGGCCGTCGAAATAGATCTCGCCGCTGTCCGTGGTGTTGAGCCTGAGCAACGCCTCGCCGAAGGTAGTCTTGCCCGATCCGGATTCGCCGACGAGACCCAGCGTCTCGTGCCGCCGAAGTGTCAGGCTGAGACTGTCGACGGCGACGAGTTCGCGCAGGTCCGGCCTCATGAACGTGCCATGCCGCAGCATGAAGGAGACGCGCACATCCTTGGCTTCAAGAATGACGTCGGCGCCGTCCGGCAACGGATTTGCCTTGCCGCGCGGCTCGGAGGCAAGCAGGTGGCAAGTGTAGGGATGCTGCGGATTCGCGAATAGCTTCTCCGTCACATTGTGCTCGCGCATCTCCCCATGCTGCATGACGTAGACATAGTCGGAGAACTGCCGCACCACGGTCAGGTCGTGCGTGATCAGGATCACTGCCATGCGCAGTTTTTTCTGCAGGTTTCGGATGAGATTGAGGATCTGCGCCTGAACCGTGACGTCGAGTGCCGTCGTCGGCTCGTCGGCGATCAGCACATCCGGATCGTTGGCCAGTGCCATGGCGATCATCACACGCTGGCGCTGGCCGCCGGAAAGCTGGTGCGGGTATTGCTTCAGCCGCGCCTGGGGTTCAGGAATCTGCACCTGCTGCAGCAGCTCGATCGCTCTTGCTTCGGCCTGCCTGCGGCTCATCTTGCGATGCACCCGTATCGCCTCGACGATCTGGCTGCCGATGGTGTAGATCGGGTTGAGCGAACTCATCGGTTCCTGAAAGATCATCGAGATGCGGTCGCCGCGCAGTTTGCGCCGCGCACGCTCGGAAAATTTCACGATGTTCGCCCCGTTGTATTCGACGGTCGATTTCGGCGACACGACGGCGCGCTTCGACAACAGTCCCATGACGGTGCGCGCCGTCACCGACTTGCCAGATCCGGATTCGCCGACGATGGCGATCGTCTCGCCGCGATAGAGCTGGAACGAGATATCCTTGACGGCTTCGACCATGCCGTGCTCGACCTTGAAATCAACGGCGATGTTGCGGGCATCGATGACCGGATTTTCCGAACGGCCGTCATGGTCGAGCCGGACAGGCGGTGCGAAGGATTTGACGAGCGCGTGTTGCATCATGGCACGCTCAATACGGATCGACCGCATCGCGCAGTCCGTCGCCAAGGGCGTTGAACGCGAAGACGGTGACAAGCACGAAGCCGACCGGCGAGAGGATCCAGGGATAGGTGCCGATTACCGAATAGGTCGCGGTGTCCTGCAGCATCAGCCCCCACGAGATCAGCGGCGGTTTCACCGCGAAACCGAGAAAACCGAGGAAGGATTCGAGCAGGACGACGCTGGGGATCGCCAACGTGACGGCAACGATGACGTGGCTCATCACGTTCGGAAAGATATGCTGCATGATGATGCGGCCGTCCGTGGCGCCGACCGCCATCGCCGCACGAACGTAGTCGATCCGCGCCAGCGCCAGGGTCTTGCCCCGCACCTCGCGCGACATCTGCGCCCAGCCGAGTGCCGACATGACGACGATCACGAAGGCCAGGAACACATTCGTCGGCGCCGTCACCGGAACAAGCGACGTCAGCGCCAGATAAAGCGGCAATTGCGGAAATGCGAGCACCAGTTCGACGAAGCGCTGGACCCAGACATCGAACGTGCCGCCGAAATAGCCCGACACCATGCCGACCGTCGTCCCGATCACCGTGACGATGAAGACCACGGTCAATGCGATCATCAACGAGATGCGCGAACCATAGATGGCACGAGCCAGCACATCGCGGCCGAATTTGTCGGTGCCAAGGAAATGCACCGGCTGGCCGTCGGTCGAGCCGAAGAAGTGCCGGTTCGCGGGAAGCAGGCCGAGCAGTCTGTACTCCGCTCCGTTGACGAAGAAGCCGAGCAGCCGCGGATGGTCGTAGTCCGGCCCGACGACGGGTTGGAAGGTAACCGGATCGAGGTCTTCCGAATCCGCCAAGGCATAGACGCGTGGCTGGAAAACGAAGTTGCCGTCCTTGTCATGGAAGCTCATCACTTGCGGGGGGGCAAAGCCGACATCGGTGACCTTGGGATCCATCGGTGCGAAGAAATCGGCAAACACCGCCAGCAGCACCAGAAGCGCGACCAGGATGAGCCCGGCCATGCCGGTCCAGGACCGTTTCAGGCGGCGCCAGACGAGTGCGATGTAGCTCTCATTGCCGCGCGGCTTGATCTTGGCCGGTTCGTCCGCAAGTGGCGGCAGCGAGGGCTCGAAAGCAAGCATTTCAGGACCCTGCATATTGGCGCACGCGCGGGTCGAGCATGACGAGCAGCATGTCGGCGACGATGTTGCCGACGATCAGCGTCGACGACAGCACCATCATGAAGGTCGCCGTTACATAAACGTCGCCGACCGCCATCGAGCCAACGATCGCCGGGCCAACGGTCGGCAGGGCAAAGATGATCGCAGTCTCGATCTCGCCGGTCAGCATGTAGGGCAGCACCACGCCCTGATACATGACCAGCGGATGCAGCGCATTGGGCACCGCATGACGCATCACGACCGCACCGCCGCTGAGACCCTTGGCACGAGCGGTTTCGACATATTGCGCGTTCAGCGTATCGAGCAGATTGCCGCGCATCACCCGCATGTTGTAGGCGAGCCCGCCGAAGGTGGCGATGGCGACGACCGGCCAGACATGCCGGACGAGATCGACGAACTTCGCCCACGACCACGGCGCCCCACCATATTGGGGCGAAAAGAAGCTGCCGATCTCGGAGACGTTGAATTGGAAGACCAGCAGGTAGACGATGATCAGCGCCATCAGGAAGCGCGGCACCGTCATCCCGAGGAAGGATATCGCCGACAGCGTACTGTCGATCCAGCTGTACTGCCTGGTCGCCGCCCAGATGCCAAAGCCGATCCCCAGCAGCGAAGCCAAGAGGTGGCAGACAAGCGCAAGCAGCAGCGTGCGCGGCAGCCGCTCGCCCACCACGTCGGCGACGGGCTTGTTGTAGTACAGGCTGTAGCCGAAGTCGCCGCGGATGATGATGCCGGTGATCCAGTTCAGGTATTGGAGTGGAACCGGCTTATCGAGGCCATGCTCCACGCTATAAGCCTTCGCCTGGGCATCGGCCTCGGCAAAGGAAGCTCCACCCTGGTTGATGAGCTGCAAGCGGATGTAGTCGGCATAGTTACCCGGCGGGGCCTGGATGATCGCGAAGGTAACCACGCTCAAAATAGCGAGAACCGGTAGTGCGGATGCTATGCGCATAAGCAGAAATCGCAGCATCGGCCGTTTCTCTCCTCGCTCGGTTTCAGTTATCCCTTACCGCTGGCTTTGTCCCCGGGGGGGGCCCCCCCCCGGCCGCGGGGTTTTTATTAAGGGGGGGGGGACACAGGGGGTGGGGGGAAGGTGGGGGGGGGGGGGGGGGCGCGGGGGCGGGGG
>NZ_JBVVQF010000011.1:7881-97878 GCF_055811815.1 Mesorhizobium sp. WSM4836 | reverse complement strand
CCGCTCGGTTTTGGGGTTTTTCTTCCAAAAACCAAAACCTCCCCCGCGGGCTGTTCTCCCCCGCGGTGGTTTATCCTTACACCTTCCCGGGGGGGGGGCCCCCCCCCCCCCCCGCCCCGCGGCCGGGATTTTTCAAGTCAGGGGAGGAAACTCAGTTCGTCGGACCCTTGTCGCCGGGCTTTCCGGGAAGCTGCTCGGCGAACAGTTCATATTTCTGCTGCTTGTCGACAGGGACCCAGACCCTTTCACGAATGATCGAATCTTCGGCCCAGTTGAACATGAAGATCGGCGTTCCCTGCGGGATATTGGAGAAGCGGTTGTTGATGATCAGCGCGCCGGGATATTCGGTCAGCCCGACGGTATAGACGTGTTGCGTCGAGATCTTCTGGAACTGCTTCATCAGGCTGGCGCGCTCGTCATTGTCCTGCGCCGAGACGAACTTGCTGACGATGTCGACGAGGTCCTTTTCGAACGGCATCAGATCAACCTGGCCGTTTTCCGGAGCGCGATGATTCCAGCTTGTGCGTGGGCCGATGGGCGCCAGTTGCTCGGTGTTCTGTACGACCGAGGTGAGCTCCTCATCATTGCGCCTGACCATCCAATCGAAACGGCCGGAATACATGGACGCGTCGCGCTGGACGCCGTTCAACCCGTTCAGGACAACGCGAAGACCTAGCCTCTCCATCTGGCCGACGACGCCCTCCGCGAGGCTCTTGTCGGTGGTGTAGTCGTTGTTGACGAGCATCACGATCTCGACATTCTTTCCGCCGGCGGGGCCGGCAGGAAAATTGACGAAGCCGTCGCCGTCGGTGTCCTTCAGGCCTGCCTTGGCGAGTTCCGCCTTGGCGCCTTTGAGATCGAAGGGGTAGTAGACCGTCGACTTCCGGTCGTAGAAGCTCGTACCCGAGGAGAAGCCGCCCGGATAGATGGCGGTGAACGGACCCTTGACTAGCGAGTCGCCGAGCGCCTTGCGGTCGAGCGCCATGGTAACGCCCTTGCGGAAATCCTCGTTGCGGTTCAGTTCGCGAACCGCCTGCCCGCGCTCGTCGGGATTGCCCCAGCCATTGCCGGAAAAATTCATCCGCAGATTATAGCCGATCAGCCGTGGACCGAAGGCAAGTCGAGCCGGCGCGTCCTTTTGCGCCGCCCGCTTCAGCGAGGCGACGAAATTCTCCGGCTGCTCCAGATTGGAGATGTCGGCAGCCCCCGACACCGCCTGAACGTCGCGGTCGGCCCAGGTCGACAATTTGTAGTGCAGCTCGTTCAGATACGGCAGCTGGTTGCCCTTCTCGTCGACCTTCCAATAGTACGGATTACGGCGCATGACGATGATGTCGTCGGGGCGGTATGCCACCGGCACCCAGGCACCCATCACGGGCATGTTCATATATTCCGGCGGGAACGCGTTCTTGAACTGCTCGTAAGTGTTCTTCGAATATTTCGGATGCTGCGGCTTGAGGATGTGCGACGGTCCGGGGCAGAATTTGCCGTAAGCCATGGCGTAGAGGTGTTGCTTCGGAAAGGCGTCCTTGAAGGTCCACTCGACGGTGTAGTCGTCGATTTTCTTCAGCGTCGTGCCGACGCCGAAGGTCTCCTGCGTGGCCCCATTCAGCGGCGAGACATTGAGGTCGATCACCTCGTCGTCCCAGTAGAACATCACATCGTCGGCGTTGAACGGAACGCCGTCCGACCATTTCGCGCCCTCGACCAGATGCATCGTCAGCGTGTGGCCGTCCTTCGACCAGTCCCAGCCCCTGGCGAGGTTCGGCAGCGGCTCGGTGTCCTTGGCTTCGACCTGGAAAAGCGGCGCCGTTCGCGTCAGGCATTCGGAGAGCCCGATGTCGATGCCGCCCCAGCCTTGCGTCTGCCCCGCGCCGTAGTTCCATCCTTCCGGCCGGCCGCCGATGACATGGCGCATCGTATCGCCGTAGACGCCGACGCCGTCTGGCATGTTGCCGGTCTTGAAGACCAGAGGCTCCTTCGGCAGCCGGTCCTTGAGCGGCGGCAGCTTGCCTGGCTTGACGTATTTGTCGGTGACCCAATTGGGTTCGTGGTATTCCGGAAGTGCCTTGAACTCCAGGATGGAGTCGCGCGCGACATATTTGATCTTTCCCTCGGCGGGAAATTGCGCGGGCACCAGCGGCACGGTCGGCTCGGATGCATATGCGCTCAGCGCCGAGGCTGAGAGGCTTAGCGTCAGCCCGGCGAAAATGCCAATATTTCGGAAATTCCTCATCGTCTCTCCTCCCTGTTGTTCAGGAGCGCGTTGACGCCGCTCCATTTCTCCTCGAACGAATGCACAGACGGTGCGGCGCCGAAAATCCCTCCGAAACTTTACCGCAATCCGTCCTGATGAAATTCAGACGGCCTGCTTGAGAGCCGTTTTTTCCGCACGCAATTCCTCGATCGAACGGACGTCGCGCCGTGCCGCGCCGGCCCATTCGCGGGTCTTGACCCTGGATTTCGAAAGCCGCTCCTTCGCGGCCGGCACCGCATCGGCATATTGCGGCAACCAGCGGGCCTGGGCGACGACCATCTCGTCCACCATCTGCCAAACCTCTTCCGGCGTCGAAACCGCGCCGACCAGCGGGTCGTGCAGGACCGCGAGCTTCAGCAGGTCGATGTCGCCGCAGATCGCCGCATGAACCGACATGCGCTGGACGTTGATCGAGGAAATGCAAGTGGCGGCGCAGGCCTCCGGCAGCGTGACGCCGGCCGCCATGTTGATGCCGAAGCGATCGACGAAGCCGGGCGACTCGACGATCGCGTCCTGCGGCAGGTTGGTGATGATGCCGTTGTTCTTGACGTTGAAATGGCCGCGATAAACGCGGTTCGTCTCCAGCGCCTCGAGAATGTGGCTGGCATGCTCGTTGGAACGTTTGGCGGGGTCTATCGGCCTGGCGGCGGATTCCAGAAATTGTGGGAATTCCGTTTCGAACCAGTTGCGCGTCTCGGTCGAATAACGAAGGTAGCCGCCGGTCTCGCCGTGGATCCAGTCGGACATGTCGATCCAGCGGGTGATTTCGTCCGGCCGCTTGCGATACCAGGGCAGGTATTCGGAAAGATGGCCGTTGCTTTCGGTCGAATAGATGCCGAAGCGCTTCAGGACGTCGATGCGCAGCTTTTCCTGCTGCGAATAGACCGGATGCGCCTCGAAGGCGGCAACCAGCTCGTCCTTACCGATCTTGCGGCCGTTGAGACGCAGGTCGATGAACCAGGTCTGGTGATTGATGCCGGAGCAGACGTAATCGAGTTCGGTGCGCGACTTGGCGCCGAGCACTTCGGCGATCTGGTCGGCGCCGTGCTGGACGCCGTGGCAGAGGCCGACGGTATCGACCTTGCCATATTCGATCGCCGCCCAGGTGTTCATGGCCATCGGGTTGGCGTAGTTCAGGAATTTCGCCCCAGGCTCCGCGACTTCGAGGATATCCTTGCAGAAATCGAGGATCACCGGAATGTTGCGCTGGCCGTAGAGGATGCCGCCGGCGCAGATCGTGTCGCCGACACATTGGTCGATGCCATACTTCAACGGAATGCGGATGTCGTCGGCATAGGCTTCGAGACCGCCGACACGAACGCAGCTGATGACGTAGCGGGCACCCTCGAGGGCAGCACGGCGGTCGGTCGTTGCCGTAACTTTGGTCGGCAGCCTGTTGAATTCGACGACCCTGTCGAGGATCGACTTGATCATCTGGAGATTGCGCTCGCTGAGATCGGTCAGCGCGAATTCGACATCCCTGAATTCAGGAACGCACAAAATGTCGGTGAAGAGCTTCTTGGTGAAGCCGACGCTTCCCGCACCGATGATAGCGATCTTGAAACTCATCAGTCCTCACCTCGACCTGATCGAATGCTGGGGCAAAGACGGCAAAAAGAGACCCGGCCCGCCTGCAATGGCATGCAGGCTGGAATCCGGTACTTCCTCCCGTCCGCTCTTCGACCGCGGTTTCTTTTGCTTTTCTCGAGGGATTATGCGCCTTATTCAGCACGCGACCAGAGAAGGATTATGCTTTTAGGGGTAATTTTGTGCTGCGGAACTTGATCGACGCCGGGCCGGCGGGCAGGACGGTATCGCTGCCGCGTGGGCGCCAGCGCCTGCACACCATGCCGACAAGCACCGGCTATGAAGTGCGCGAGAACGAGGTTTACGACTGGGATGGGCGCAGGCGCGGCCAGACGCCATTTACCGTGCTCCAGCATACGATCAGCGGCACCGGCCGATTGCGCTACGAGAACCGGAACTACCGCCTGCAAAAGGGCGATACGTTGCTGGTTCTCGTGCCGCACAACCACCGTTACTGGCTGGCCAGGGACGAACGATGGGAGTTCTTCTGGATATCGATGAATGGCGAGGAGGCACTGCGCATCCACAAGTCGATCCTTGCCGCCGTCGGTCCGGTGCTGCGGCTGCAGCCCTCAACGGTCGATCATCTCGCCGACTGCAGCGTGCGCCTGATCACGGGCGCGGTCTCGCCCGGAGCCGCCTCGGCCGTCGCCTATGAAGCAGCCATGGCGCTCTACGACGATGTCTTCGGCTCACATGCGGTCACCGACGACAAGAGCGCCATGCAGCCGGTCATCGATCACATCAAGGCCAATCTCGACAGGCCGCTTCGCGTTGCCGATCTCGCCGAGATCAGCGGCCTGAGCCGCGCGCATTTCTCGCGCTGCTTCGCCGAGAGCGAGGGACTTCCGCCCGCCGAATTCGTCCTGCAGCAGCGACTGCAGCGGGCGGCGAAGTTGCTGACGAAGGCCGACTTCCTGCCGGTCAAGGAAGTCGCCATCATGTGCGGCTTCGAGGATGCCAATTATTTTTCGAAGGTCTTCCGCCGCCTCTACGGCATCAACCCGACGCAGTTCCGCACCAACGGAATGTATGCCAGCCTGGGAACCGCCCGATAGATTGGCACCGCTCGGCATCGGGTACGGGAACGCTTTTGCTTCCCCTCGGTTTAGGACAGGAGGGCCTGCTCGCCGCTGCCCCAATCCGCTCTTGGCGGAGATCAAGCCGCAGATGTCAGGGGAGTGATCGATGAACAATCCCGATCCGAACGACCCGAATCCACTACCGGACAATCCCAATCCGGAGCCGGCCCGGCCGCCTGCCCCGCCGGAGGGACCGCCGGGAGAACCTCCAGGCGTACCCCCGCCCTCGCCGGATCCAATTCCAACGCCGGATCAGGAGCCGATCGGAGTTCCTCCCGGCACGCCTTCCGAAATTCCTTCGGAACCGACTTTTCCCGGGCCGACCGCCTGAAGGGTGGTCGGAATGGAGGAGGGCAAGGGTGATTTGGCGGAGCGCTCGAAACGGGTCTTGCCATGGAACGTTTTGCGCTGGCGCTCATTCACCCTTCCATCACCGAAATTGGCGGCGGGCTCCTGCGATTCGAAGGAGGTTTCAATGAGAGTTGGCAACTGCATGACGAAGGACGTCGAGATCGCCAATCCGCAGCAAACCCTGCGCGATGCGGCAGAAATGATGGGGCGCCTCGATGCCGGCGCGATGCCGGTGGGCGAGAACGACCGGCTTGTCGGCATGGTAACCGATCGCGACATCGCAATCCGCGGCGTCGCCCAAGGCAAGACACCTGACGCCAAGGTTCGGGAAGTGATGAGCACTGAGGTCAGGTATTGCTTCGAAGACGACGACGCGGAGGATGTTTTGCGCAACATGGCTGACCTGAAAGTGCGCCGGTTGCCGGTGCTAAACCGCGACAAGCGCCTGGTCGGCATCGTTTCGCTGGGCGACCTCGCCACGAACAGCGAAACGGCGACAGCCGGTGAAGCGCTAAGCGGCATCTCGCAACCGGGCGGCGAGCATTCGCAAACGGTACACTGACCGCGCATCACCGGCCGGCCTTTGCCACGACCGACCCGCCGGCGGGATAGATGCTGGCCTGCCGGCGAAACTGTCCAGAGGCAAACTGGACTGCAACCCGATGAGGAGCGAGCCATGATTACTATGAAGGCCGTCCGTATCCACGATTTTGGTGGACCGGAGGTTCTGTCGCTGGACGACGTTCCGTTGCCTCAGCCGCATGACGACGAGGTCACGCTCAAGGTCTGCGCGGCAAGCGTCAATCCCGTCGACTACAAGGTTCGCGAGGGCTCTTCGGGCGTGGATCTGCCCATCACGCTCGGCCGCGACGTATCCGGCGTGGTGGAACTGTGCGGCACGCGGGCCCATACGCTGAAGAAGGGTGATCCGCTATATGCCATGCTCGGCAACGACCGCGGCGGCAACGCCGAATATGTCGTCGTCAAGGCAACGGAGGCGGCGGCGAAGCCGCAACGCTTAAGCCACGCCGAAGCCGCCGCCGTGCCGCTTGCGGGTCTCACCGCGTGGCAAGGCCTTTTCGATCACGGCAGCCTCAAATCCGGGCAGCGGGTCCTCGTCCATGGCGGCGCCGGCGGCGTCGGTCACCTGGCGGTGCAGTTCGCAAAGGCTGCGGGCGCGTTTGTCGCGACGACCGTTTCCGCGCAGGATTTCAATTTCGTCCGCGCGCTTGGCGCCGACCAGGCGGTCGATTACAAGAACCAGCGCTTCGAGGAGGTTGTCGAGGACGTCGACCTCGTCTTCGACCTCGTGGCGGGTGAAACACAGGACCGCTCGTGGGACGTGCTCAAACCCGGCGGGACGCTCGTCGCGACGGTTTCCGAACCGTCGGCAGAAAAGGCCCGCCAGCATCGGGCTCGCGGCGTCTCCTATTTGACCAAGCCGAACGCGGCACAGCTTGCCGAAATCAGCCGCCTCATCGACGCCGGGAAGGTCAGGCCATTCGTGCAGGCAATCTATCCTCTCGAGGAAGTCGCCAAGGCCGAGGAACAGCTCGAGAAGCAGCACACGCGCGGCAAGATCGTACTTCAGGTGGCCGCCTAGCGGAGGCAGGCCGTTTTTCTGCTGTCCAGAAGCCCGGCGGCCGAGAGTTTGACACAGGACGGCGCGCCGGGCCTGGCCGGCTCACAAAAGCGCCGGCTGAAGCAGCAATGCGCCGGGTTTGCCGGAACACGCAAATCAAACAAATCAAGGGGATGCAACGGAGTGTGAGGCCCGTCGCGACGACACCGTCGCACGGTCGCCGTCGGTTAACTGCGAAGCGAAGGGCACAGCGTTTACCAACAGGCGGGCTAGGTTCCTACCGGCCCGCAAGCCGCAAAAAACCGCTTCAAACTGTCGGACACCGGCGATAGGTTCGAACCATGTCTCAATCCGCTAGTCCGATCTCCATTGCCCGTCACGATCAGATGTTTCCAGCGCTGGCTGCAGCCGACCTGGACCGCATGGGCCGTTTCGGCGAAGCCGTGTTCTATGCCGCAGGCGAACAGATCGTCAAAGCCGGCGAGCTGGCGCCCGGTCTGATCGTGATCCTGTCCGGCAAGGTGGATATTACCCAGGGCGGCAGCTTCGGCCGGCGCGAAACGATAGTCACGCATGGTGCGGGCAATTTCGTCGGCGAGCTGGCGCAGCTTTCAGCCCGGCCCTCACTGGTGGATGTGGAGGCGGTCGAGCCGGTCGAGGCGCTCGTCATCCCCTCACAAAGGCTGCGGGACCTGATGGTAGAGGAAGCAAACCTCGGCGAGCGCATCATGCGGGCGCTGATCCTGCGCCGTGTAGGCCTGCTCGAGAGCGGTACAGCCGGACCGATCATTGTCGGACCGGTCGACAGCGGCGACGTATTGCGGCTGCAAGGTTTTCTGGCCCGCAGCGGTCAGCCGCATCGGGTTCTCGATTCGGCTACCGATCCTTGCGCCAGGACCCTGATCGAGCGCTTCCATGTCGATATCCACCATCTACCAATTGTGCTCTGTCCGAACGGCAAGCTGCTGCTCAATCCAGGAGAGAACGAGCTTGCGCGCTGCATCGGCCTGGTGAGGCCGATCGACGCCGACAAGCTGTACGACGTGGCAATTGTCGGCGCCGGACCGGCCGGGCTCGCGGCTGCCGTCTACGCGGCTTCCGAAGGGTTGTCTACGATCGTGCTCGATTGCCGTGCCTTCGGCGGACAGGCGGGCGCCTCCTCGCGCATCGAGAACTATCTCGGCTTTCCGACCGGCATTTCGGGAATGGCGCTGATGGCGCGCGCCTATAACCAGGCGCAGAAATTCGGTGTCGAAATGGCGATACCGGACGAGGCGAAGCTGCTGGGCAGTGCAAGCGACACGTCCGGCGCCCAGTACACGCTCGTCGTCGGCGACGGGGAGACCGTGCAGACGCGATCGGTGGTGATAGCCAGCGGTGCACGCTACCGCCGCCTCGACATGCCAAACCTGGCGCAATTCGAGGGAACCTCCGTGCATTACTGGGCGTCGCCGATCGAAGCACGGCTTTGCGCCGGGGAAGAGGTGGCCCTGGTCGGCGCCGGCAATTCGGCTGGTCAGGCTGCCGTCTATCTGGCGGCGCATGTGAAGAAGGTATGGCTGCTGGTGCGCGGCAGCAGCCTGGATGCAAGCATGTCGCGTTATCTGGTGGAGCGCGTCAGTGCACAGCCGAACATAGAAGTGCTGGCTGAGACGCAGATCACGGCGCTGGAAGGCGATGATGGCAATCTTGGCAAAGTGCGCTGGCGCAGCCGCGATACTGAGACAGCACGTCCAATCCGCCACCTCTTCCTGTTCATCGGCGCCGACCCGAACACCGACTGGCTGGCGCAATGCGGCGTGGCGTTGGACGCGAAGGGCTTCGTTCGCGCCGGGCCGGACATTGGCCAGGAACGTGGTGCACTGGAGACGAACCGCCGCGGGGTGTTCGCCATCGGCGACGTGCGCTCCGGCTCGATCAAGCGCGTCGCCGCTGCTGTCGGCGAAGGCGCCCAGGTGGTTGCGGCGCTGCATGCATACCTGGCGCAAAACGGCAGTCTCACCGTGGCGCCACAACTGGTCAGGAGCGTATGATGGCAGACGAATGCAGGCACGCCGGGGACATTCGCGACGTGACGCCGAGCGCGCTCGGCTGCGAGGAATGCCTGAGCAGCGGTTCGCAGTGGGTGCATCTGCGGCTCTGCCGTACATGCGGCCACGTCGGCTGCTGCGACGACTCGCCCAACCGTCATGCCACCAAACATTTTCGGGCAACCGGCCATCCTGTCATCGAAGGCTACGATCCGCCGGAAGGCTGGGGATGGTGCTACATCGACGAAATCTTCCTCGACCTCGGCGACCGCACCACGCCGCAAAACGGTCCGATCCCGCGCTTCATTTGAGCCTTTTTGCCAGCGGGCCGCTAGAGCAATTCCAGGAAAGTGTGAACGGTTTTCCGTCCGGCTAGTCCAAGGCTGCTTCGGCTTGAGCGGGCGTATCGCGTCCCTCTGGTGGTGCCGATGAACGCTCCCGCATATGCCTGACGGTCTGACGAATACGATCTGCAAGAGATGCAAGCGCGCCCTGTGCCGTGCGCGTCCCGATGACGGAGTCCAGGGTAACGCCCTGCGTTGCAAACTTGTGTTTGAACGACTCTGCGCCGCAGAGGAAATCGACCATGCTCAAGCCGTGATCGATCGACCACTGTACATAGTCCATCAACAGGACCACGCCCGGCGACGCCCGGCTGAAATCCGGATCGAAGGTGGTCACGAAAGCCATCATCACGCCGCGCTGCACGAAGTTGATGGACACCGCGACCATCGCGCCGCTGCATTCGAGGACGAAGACATGCAGCACTCCGGCGCGCGCCAATGCATCGACCAGCGCGGCGAGTACAGGTACGCCCTCGTCGAAAAGGTCGGACTCACGCATGCGCTCGGTCAGCCATTTCCGCTTCAAGACCGCGAGCCGTTCCAGTACGGGTTGGAGCGGCTCGTCGGGCGCAAGCAGGCGAAATCTCACCTCTCCGGTTTCTTCCAGCGCTTTTATGCCGCGCCGATAGTTCTGGCGCGTCTTTTTCGACTGGTCCGCGAACCATGCCGCTCCGCTTTTCCATTGTCCGCCAACGCGATAGCTGACTTCCGTTCGGTGAAAGGGACGAAGCCTGATGCCGCCGGAAGCTCCCGGCGTGAAAATTTTGCGGGCCGCCGCATCCGGCGAGAGGCGACTGATCAAGGCAAGATCGAAGCCACCCGCCTCGCAGAGTTGGGTCCACAGCTCCTGCAGCGCCGACAACGAGCATTCCGGGGCGACGAGAATGTCCCCATAGTCGGTATAGCTGCCGGCCGCCCATTCGAGAAACCGCAGCCCCCTGCGCCTGCCGATCGCCAGCGGAACGACGGCAACGAGTTTCTCGCCCTTCCAGACCAGGCCGATTCGCAACGCGCGCTGGTCACGGCGTTGCACGGTACTCCACCACGCCGAAATCCAGGCATGGCTTTGAAAGATCAGCCCGTCGGTACGATGCCAAAGCTCCATCCAGGCGGCTTCGACCGAAGCCAGGCGATCCGCCGAACGGACGATTTCCAGGCGTTCGGCGCCCAGCGCCTCGATGGAAACAACGGTGTTCATGAAGGCGAACTGTCCTGTGGCTGGGCGACCACATTGGGCCGCCTTTGAAACAGTCGCATGACATGCCTTGCCATCTTCTTGAGCGGCAGGATGTAGAGCCCAAACAGCGACTGATAATCGCGCACGTCGCGATCGACCAGGCCAAACTTCAGGTCTTCATCCGGCTCCGGCACAAACTGCGTTCCGAACAGCCGATCCCAGAACGAAAAAAGCAGGCCGAAATTCTTGTCATAATGACGTGGATCGATACTGTGATGCACCTGGTGCCAGTGCGGACACAGGATGATGTTGTTCAACGGGCCGAACGAGATCTTGAGATGCGTATGGCGAACAAAGTCCATCATCAGGATGTTGCGGATGATGTAGACATTGATGCCGAAGATAGCGACCTCTATCGGGTCGAGTGCAATCAGGCTCCAGATGCCGAAGCAGATGCCCGGGATGATGCCATCCCACATACGGTTCATCAGATCGTCCAGCGGATGAACCCGGTCCTTGGTGATCCCCACCATCACCTCGGCCGAATGATGCACCTTGTGCAATTCCCATAGGAACGGGAAGCGGTGCTGGGCGACGTGGTAGAGGTAGTATGAGATATCATAGGCGACCAGCATGGTTGCTGTGAAGATGACGATCGTCACCGGTCCCGCCGGGCCGCCGAGAAGCGGCGCTTGGACGTTAAGAAGCCAGCCAATTGCCTCGCGTGTGCCATAGCCCACCGCGACGACGAAGGTGACGCCGGCAGGAATAAGCAGGAAAGGCATCATCGCCCGTTTCGTGATCCAGAACAGGGCGTCGGCTCGCGCCGACGGGTGCAGGATGACTTCCTGTGGGAAGGCGAAGTCGAAAAAGTCCCTGAGGGACTTATGTTCGGCAGTTCGCCAGTAAGCGATCACCGCGCTGCCCAATGCGGTGAGGAGAAGCAGGCCGAGCGTGGTCAGATTGACGTTCGAAACCTTTTCCACAATCGCTCTGGCAAATTCGGAAAACATCGTTGCAGCGGCTCCTGGTCGTAAGAAGGCAGTCTGGGGTCGTAAGAAGGCGATCTGGCGAATGCAAAGCACGAAATTCCCGCCAACCCGCTACGCCGCCTGCAATCAGTGGCTGTTGCGGACGCAACGGGCAAAGCAGGCTGGATGCTATGAGACTAGCAGACCAACGGTAACGAAACCGCTAAATGTCCAAACGTAATTAATGTCGAATACGGCTGGAACTCGCCCGGCAACTCTACGTTGGCGCTGGTTTTTGCTGTTGCGGCGGGTGAATTGGGGCAAGATGTATATCGATCCCGGCTTCACCCACTTCACCGTGCCAAGCGAGCCGTTCGGCTTGCTGCCTAGTGCCAAAACGCAGTGAGACCCAACCACCTTGGCCCGGCATGTCACCGCCGGCGCCGATATCGAGCGCAGCATCAGGAAAGCGGATGGCCAACAGCGCCTCGTCGCCGCGCAACACCGTGACCGTGTTTTCGTGCCGGTCGGCATGGAGGCCGGCTGCCAGTTGGAAGACGACCTCGGACTGGCGCCTGCCGCCGAGCAGTTGGTCGGTGATGAGGATGCCATCGGCCTGGCGCGCCAAAGTGCGCTGATGGACGACGCCAAAGCGACTTCTATAGCCATCATGCCGGGCGCTCAGCCTCCAGTGCGTTCCCGGCTCGCTCTCCACCAGCGCTGCGACTGCCTTGTGCGACCAGTTGAAATTCCCAGCGATGGTGCTTTGGCTTTTACCCTCGATATTCAGCGTGTTGTGCGCCGGTGTGGAACGGAACCAGTCGCGCCACGCGCCTCCCGAACCGTAGAGCCAGGTGCCGGGATCGACCAGCACCGGCTCACCGTCGATGCACAGGGTAAGCGACAGCGCGTCGGCATGGCCGTGCGCCGCTATCGAGAGATAGCCCAGCGGTCCATGATCGAACGCCAGTTCGACATTGCGGCCATTCATTGCTCCGCGCCAGACTGAGAGCCCGCCTTGCGCGAATGTCTGCAAACCATGCACCGCGGGCGCCGGGCCCGACGGCGCACCAAAGAAAAGCGAACGAAAGTCGTCGGGCTCCGGCGCGTTGCCCGGCGTCCCCAATAAGCCGTGGATGGCGGCCGCGACGGATCGGACATAGTTCGGCTCGTCGCCCAGCTTCAGCACATTCCCCTCATCGTCGTCGCCGAAGCGGGCGGCTCTTTGTGGCAGCCAGCCGACGAAATTGGCGAAAGCGCCCAGACGCGCTTCGACAGCCGAGGGAAACGGCGTTCCCGCCTGGCGTGCCGCGGCGGCGCAAAGCAAGATGAGTTCGGCGCTGAAGGCTGCATAGGTCGGCGTTTGCTCGGCACCGGCGCCGTCGACAAGAATCTGCTTGTGCGCCTCCTTCAAGAGGGCGCTGCGGGCAATTTCGGATTCGGCCCCGAGCGCGAGGCCAGCCAGATATTCGCCAGCCAACTCTGCGACGAGATGGTTGTTGGCGGAGGAATATCGCGACGGAAACCGCGGCAGCCAATAGGCGCTTGCCGCGAGTATCTCACCAGCTTTCCGCAGCGTCGCCGGTTCAAGCCGGTCACCGACGAGGTCCAGGGTGACAATCAGGCTGATGGCGCGCAGCGCTACTTCGATGCCGGAAGCCCAGCCAATGCCTCGGAACGGCGGATTGGCGGCATGCCAACTGCCGATTGCAGCCCCGATGGCACTCCGGGCTCGATTGTCCTCGCTGAGGAGCAGGTGTGCAGCCAGTACTGGCAATTGCTGCAGCCGGTTGATTTCCCAGACATATTTTATATCGCCAAGATCGCCGCCATCGCGAAAATCGATATCGAAAGTATGAGCCTCGGGGCCAGGCCAAAGCCTGCCGGTCACCGGATCAAGGCGCCAAAGCTCAGCAGGAAACAAAAGATCGGGCTCACGCTTTGGCCATGTCCGCCCGAGTGCCGAAAACCGGCCCTGAAGCATCTCTTGCGCGGCCGCCTTTATGGCTTGCCGTTGAGCGTCGGTCGCTGCCAGCGCAGCATGGCGAAATCCGGGCAGCACTGGGTGCAACTGCGGCGATGGATAGCGCTCCCACCCATCATCGCGACGGCGCGACGCGACCCTTCGACGTTGCTCGCCGAGCCGGTGCAACACCTCGGCCGGCCCCATACTGCGCAATCGGTTGATGTACCAGCCGATTCTCATGCAGGCTCCGTCCGGGTTTCGGTCCTTGTATACCATGCCGTCGAAAAGCTGCGGGCCGGCAATCTTTTTCCCCATTCGTTGCGGTTAATATCTCCCGCGACCATACGGAGGGAGCGATGGGAAAAGCAGTATATGTTGTTGCCTGGGTGCTCGCCTTGCTTGTGGGTGCCGAGGCAGCGCCCATCCCTCTCAAGCGCGGCGTTGGCGTGCATCAGTGGCTCAACTGGTCGCCTGTGGACAAAGACGGAATCTACGTTTGGCCGCCCTATCGCAGCGAAAAGGACTGGCTTGCGGGAAGCAGGCCGCTCACCGACTGGCCGTCCGGGGAGGTGTTTGCCCACATCCGATCGATGGGCTTCGACTTCGTCCGGCTGAGCGTCGATCCCGGGCCGCTGCTTGCCAGCGAGGGCGCCAAGCGGCAGCAGGCGCTGGACATACTTGCCGCCGCCGTCGAGCGGATCACGTCGACCGGCCTCAAGGTGGTTTTCGACCTGCATGGCGTCACTCAGGTTCCCGACTACAGCATGGAGATGATCTATGGCGGCGCTGACAGCGAGGGCGTTGCCCGCTATCGTCAAATGGTTGTGGCGGTCGCCGCCATGCTGGTCAAGATAGGCCCCGACAAAGTCGCCCTCGAACCTTACAACGAGCCCGCATACTACCCTTGCGATGCGAACGGCAGCGATGACTGGCAGCGGATCATGGCAGGGACCGTCCACGACATTCGAGCGGTCAGCAGCGAACTTACCATCGTTGCAACCGGCGCCTGCGGCGGCAGCATTGCCGGACTGGTCAACCTCAGGCCCGGCTTTGATGACCCAAACCTCTATTACAGCTTCCATATGTATGAGCCGCACAGCTTCACCCACCAGCGGCCCGATGACACAACCAGCTTTGCTTCGGGACTTCCATGGCCGGCCGACAGCAGTACACCCGAAGTGGTGACCGAAACCCTTAGAGCGCGGATGGAAGCTGCCGGCTTGAGCAGGGTCGAGCAGGTGATGAATATGGCCACAGCGAGCGAAGCAATATCCAAATATTTCGAGGAAAACTGGGGCCGAAGCCAACTGGAGGCGAGCTTTCGCCAGGCTGTCGACTGGGTTGAAGGCCATGGCATTCCCAGCCGGCGGCTCTTCATCGGCGAATTCGGCGCTATCCTCATGTCCGCGGACGGCCGCATGGGCGCCTACGAGGCCGACCGTTCGCGCTATCTCAAGGCAGTGCGCCAAGAGGCCGAACGCTTCGCGATCCCATGGTCTGTCTGGGAGTTCTCCAATCCCTATGGGATGAGCCTCATCCTGCCCGATGGCCCCCCGGTACCCGACCCGGAGATGCTGCAGGCATTGGGCCTGCCATAGGTGCCGACAGCCCCTCACCGTTAAGCAGCCGGTGGCAAATCCTGACCGCCAGGCGAACGGCCTGCGGCAGCTTTCTCCCGGTTGGGTTGTGTTGGCACGAAGGGTTTAAACACATTTGTCGTACTGGAGTGGAGGAATGCGCGCGCCCAGGGGGAACAATGTGTGGAATTGCCGGATGGATCGGTCGAAGGGCCGGAAATCCACAAGAGCAGGCCGCCAGAATGTCGAACGCATTGCGGCATCGCGGTCCCGATGCCGAAGGCACCGAGATACTGGACCTGAATACCGGCGAAGAACAATTGGCTTTGGTCCATCGTCGCCTGGCGATTATTGACTTGACGCCCGAGTCGAACCAACCGATGCAGATTGAGGACGGCCTTCTCAGGATAATTTTTAACGGCGAGATATATAACTATGTCGAGCTGCGCCAGGAACTGATCGGCCTTGGCCATCATTTTCGAACGCGCTCCGATACCGAGATGCTGCTTCGAGCCTACGATCAGTGGCACTTGTCCATGTTCGACCGGCTGAGCGGCATGTTCGCCTTTGCCCTGTGGGATCCTCAGAGGCAGGAATTGATCCTTGGCCGGGATCCCTTCGGGGAAAAGCCGCTTTACCTCATGCAAAGCGAAAAATTGCTGCTGTTTGCCTCGGAGATCAACGCATTGTTGTCGTCGCAGCAAGATGCGCAGCAACTCGACCTGGATGCCGTGGACGAGTATCTGCACTGGCGTTATGTGCCGGGACCACGCACGCTTTTTAAACAGATCCGCAAGCTCAATCCCGGAAGCTATGCTGTCTGGTCGCAAGGGGTAGTCAAGGAAACGCGCTACTATACGCCTCCGGACCAGGCGGCCCTAACCGAGCGGATCGACGGAAAAACCGCCAAGCGGCGATTTCTGGAACTGCTCGACCATTCCGTCGAGATCAGGATGCGCAGCGATGCACCTTTTGGGGCCTTTCTCTCCGGAGGGCTCGACTCCTCGGCTATCGTCGCGCTGATGGCCGGGCATAGCGTCACGCCCATTCGCACGTTTTCTGTCGGGTTCGACGACGCAGCCTATAGCGAACTTGCATTCGCCCGGCGCGTTGCCGATCATTTCAAGACCGATCATTGCGAACTTGTCGTCCAGCCAGGCGATCTGATGGATCATCTGCCGGCGATGGTTCGCCAACGCGGGGCACCTGTTTCGCAAAGCAGCGATATTCCAATTTACCTGATGTCGGAGCGAGCCTCGCAAGACGTCAAGATGGTGCTCACCGGGGAAGGAGCCGACGAGATTCTCGGCGGCTATCCCAAGCATCGCGCGGAATCACTGGCCGGGATCTACCAGTCGCTTGTTCCAGCCTCGCTGCACGATAACGTCCTTTCTCCTTTGGTACGGTCGACGCCGGGCGCGTCGGCCAAGCTCGATACGTTTGGCCGCACCGCGGGCGAAAGGAACTTTGCCGCCCGGATGGTCTCATGGTTTGGAGCCGTGTCGGCGCGAGAGCGCGCCTGCCTGATCGGTGCGTCCGCAGATCGCCGTTATGAGCGCAACGAGTTTCCGTTCTCGTCAAGCGCTGCGGCCTCCCATCTTCGCCGCGTGCTGTTTTTCGATCAGACGTCGTGGCTGCCCGACAATCTCCTGGAACGAGGCGACCACATGATGATGGCCGGTTCAATCGAAGGAAGAATGCCGTTCCTCGATCGCGATCTGGTCTCGTTCGTCAGCAAATTGCCCGATCGCTACAGGCTGGGTTGGTTGCACAGCAAGCAGATCCTGCGCGACAGCATGGCCAACATCCTTCCGGAGGAAATTCTCAGCCGCCGCAAGCTCGGCTTCAAGGTACCGGTCGCCGAATGGTTTCGCGGATCGATGAGGAACTACGTGCATGACCATCTTTGCTCCTCTCATTCGGTTATTCGCAGCTATCTGAGTCCGAAACAGCTTGATCAAATCGTCTCGGAACACACCACGCGTGCCGCCGACCACGAAAAGGTTATATGGGCGCTGCTGAATTTGGAGATATTCCACCGCGAATTCAGGCTCGAAGCGCCGCCGCGATCATCGGCCTCAGTGCTTGACCGGTTGACGGCTTGACGCGGCCGACCGCCAGACATCGCAGATTGCGCCGACAAACGGGGCGAGCTCAAGCCGTTCCCGATGCACGGCCATGGCACCGGCACCAAGCCTTGCCCTCAGTGCCGGGTTCTCCACGAGGCGGCTCAACGCGTCGGTCAACGCTGTAATATCGCCTGGCGGCACCAGCAGTCCGGATTGCCCGTCGGTAATTATGTCTTCGACCGCGCCAACCGGCGTCGCCACCACCGCCAAACCGGCTGCCATGCCTTCGATCACCGACATCGGCAGATTTTCGGCGAAGGAGGGGAGAACCAGAATATCGGCCGAAGAGATCAGCGAGGCGACATCGTCTGATCCCACCCAGCCCGGAAAGGCGGTCCGGTCTGCAATTCCCAGTCCGGCTGATTTTGCCCGTGCCGCCTCGACTTCGCCATCGCCGGCAATCGTCGCGCGCCAATTCTTGACAGGGTTCATGCGGTGCAGCGCGTCCAACAATTGCGGTACGCCCTTGCGGTCGCCGATGCGGCCCAGAAACAGAATATGCACATGGTCGCCGCCGCCGACATACGCCAGCGACGGGACTTCGGTCGCATTGGGGACGATTACGATATTGCCAGCTGCGCCCGGCGCCCGACCGGCGACGAAATCGCGCCAAAGCCTGCCCAAAACGATCACCCGATCGGCACGCTCGAACAGAGCTTTGATACGGCGGCTTATGAAACCGCGGTCGGCTTTCCAGAATGTCTGATACTGCGCCCCGTGCAAATGCAGGACATAGGGTATCGACAGCAGCCGTGCGCAGGCGGCGATCACCATCTTGCGGTAGGTACTGCCGGAAACTGAGATGTTGATATGAATGACATCGGCGCGTCCAGCCAGACGCGCTTTAAGCATCCGTAAGCAAAAGCCGAGCATATAGAAGATCGAAAGTCCGACATGGCCCGGGCCACGGCTGGCAAGGAAGCACACATCGATGTCGGCGATTTCTTGCCGTTCGAACTCCTGCTTCAGCGCCCCCATGATGCGGTCGATGCCGCCCTGCCCCGAAACACCCGACGGCGTCGCGACCAGGACATGTATTTTTCGATCGGATATGAGGCGCTGCAACATGATGGTACTCTAAATAACACAGACCGGGTAACTGCAAAGCAAACGTTCCCGATAAGGTTTACGGCAAATCTTTTAGTTCAAACTGAATCTGTTCACTCTTCGCCGTCATCGCGCTGGATTTTCCGCCAGTCGGCGGCTAGTCGAAGGTGAGTTTTCCAGGGAAACGCCCTTGCTGCTCCGTTCCACGCTCATTTATGCTCCGGCGATCCTGCTGACGCGAATTTCGGCGCTGCTCCTGCTGGTGGTCGTGACGCGTTTGATCGACCAGACCGAGTATGGCCTGCTCACCCTGGTGGTGACCGTCGGTGAAATGACCGACATTGCCGTCACCAACTGGCTGCGCATCGCCTTGCTCAGGCTTGGCGGCAAGGGCGAGGTCAGCCGCGGCAGCCTGATGCTGGCCGGGCAGGTGTTGCTTGCCACCACGGCGCTGGCGCTGGTCATATCGATAGGCGCGTCGGCGGTGATCGTGCCTGAACGCTGGGTCGAGTTCGCGATCGCGGTCTGCGGCTATCTGGTCGCCGGGTCCATCAGCCGCTTCGCGTTGACGGTGCTGCAGATGCAGCAGCGCCATTCGGTCTATTCGATGCTAGAAGCCCTGCGTGCCCTGCTGCAACTCGCGTTGCCGATCGGCGCCATCCTTGTCTTTCAGGATAGCTTCCTGACGGTCTCGCTCGGCTCGAGCCTCGGCGCCTTGATTGCCGGCATCGTGGCAGGCATCATGGCATCCCGGCGCGTCGTTACCGGTCCGCCGCGCTTCAGCCACAGGGACTTCTTTGCGCTCGGTGTGCCGCTGATCATCATGGCGCTGGTAGGCTTCGGGCTCAACAGCGCGGAGCGTCTGTTCCTCAAAATCTATTACGATGCCAGCGCCGTGGCGATTTTCGCCGCAGCCTATGCGCTGGCCCGCCAGCCGATCGACATGGTCGCCAACGCCATCAACATGGGCGCCTTTCCCGAGGTGGTCAGCCGGTTCGACGAGGACGGGCCCGCGGCGTCGGGTCGGCTGCTGTCGCAGCTGATGGCGCTGATGATGCGACTTTGCCTGCCGATTGCAGCGATGCTGGTCGCGCTCAGCAGCGATATCACCGAACTCATGCTGCCCTCGCAATATCACGGCCGCTTCGGCCTGCTGTTCCCGATCATTGCCTTCAGCGTGCTGTGCGCCAACCTCACCAGCTTCGTCTATGGCGTCGTGGTGCACGCGCACAAGCGGCCGTGGCTGCTGATCATCGCCAATCTCTTCGGGTCCATGGCTACGATCGCATTGTCCCTGCTGTTGATCCCCCCGATGGCGGAGGTCGGCGCCGCTTTGGCGCTGGCGGGCGGCTCGGTGGTGGGCTCGATAACCTGCATCATCATCAGCGAGCGGCTCACGCCGGTGCCGGTGCCGTGGCGCGACATCGGTGTTTCGGTCATCATCTCGGTCAGCACCGGGGTGGCCGCCAAGCTTGCAAGCATGGTGGCCGGCGACGTGCCGGCAATCTTCTCGCTTGTCGCTGGCGGCACCGCCGGAGCTGCGGTCTTCTTCGGGCTGACCTCGTTGTTCCACCCTGTGGCAGCGACGCAATTCGTTGCCCAGCTGCGGGCGCGGCTACGGATCGCATAAAGCGAAGTCCAGGGCCAACGCCTGTTTTGTGGGTGAACGCGAAACTACAAACCGGCGTTTCGGCGCCAGCGACGCTCCCAGAACTCCCGGCACAGCAGCCCGGCATAGGCAGTGTTGGTCTCGTAGTAGCGGCGCCACAAGCGTCGCGGCTCCTGCACTACGCGGAACAGCCACTCCAGGCCGGTCGCTTGTATCAGCTTCGGCGCACGGGCAACCTTGCCGCCATAGACGTCGAAACTGCCACCCACGCCCATCACGAAGCTTGGGGCGAGTTCACCGCGGTAGCGTTTGAGAAAGCGCTCCTTGCGCGGTGTCGGCATGGCCACCAGCAGGCAGTCGGCGTCCGAGACGTTGATCGCCGTGACGATCCCGGCCTCGTCCTCCGGCTTGAAATATCCATTGCGCATTCCCGCTATGCTGAGGCTCGGATGGTCTTTGGCAAGTCTCGCTGCAACCGCGTCCAGAACGTGCTGTTCGGCCCCCAGCAGATACGGCCTGAACCCACGCTTCGCGCAGAGGCTCAGCAGATTGGTCATGATGTCGACGCCCGCGACCCGCTCGGGCAGCGCAACGCCGCACAGACGTGCACCCCAAAGCACGCCGATGCCGTCGACATTGACCACGTCAGCCCCTGCCACGTCCTCGCGCAGTTCGGCATTCTGGCGCATTGTCACCAGCTTGGCGACGTTCACGACCACATGATGCAGCGGCCGCTGCAGGGTCATCGCCTCGTCGGCGATGGCCAGCGTCTCTGCCATGGTCAGCGCATGGATAGGTGCGCCAAGGAACTCCCGGCGCCGTGATGCCAACAGGGAATGCTGCGCCCATGCCGGGGCGTGCGCGTTCATGCGGCCTGCTCCCTTGCAAGCGTCACTTGTGCGACCTCTGGTTTCTTGCCTTCGATGCGGGCGTCAGGCTTGCGTGCCTTGCGCCACGTCCACAGGCCCCTCGTATCGACGAGCTTCCTGTCCTTGAGCGCTTCGGGGTCGACCAGATTGAATTGCCGATGGTCGACCAGGAGGACGACGATATCGGATTTGTCGATGGCCGAAAGTGCGTCGGTGAACACGATGCCCCTGCCCTCGAGCTCATGCGGCAGCGCATTTGTGTTGGGTTCAGCCGCAATGATCTTCACATTGGGGATGTCGGACAGAAGCTTCACCACCTCGACGGCCGGGCTCTCGCGCAAATCGTCGATATTGGCTTTGAAGCTGAGGCCAAGACAGGCGATTGTCTGTTTGCGGGAGGGGTCGAGCAAGGCCTCGATATCCCTGACCACCGACATGGGCCGCTCGGAATTGATCCGGCGTGCCGAAGCCATCAGCCGCGTGCTGTTGGGCGCCGCATCGATGATAAAATACGGATCGACCGCAATGCAGTGACCGCCAACGCCCGGGCTCGGCTGGAGGATGTTCACGCGAGGGTGCCGATTGGCGAGATCGATCACTTCCCATACATTGAGCGACAGGTCCTGACATACTGCGGCAAGCTCGTTGGCAAAGGCGATATTGACGTCGCGGAACGCGTTCTCCGTCAATTTCACCAGCTCAGCACTTTCGGCCGTCGTCATGAACAGGTCGCCGGTGACGAAGGTCGAATAGAGTGCCGCTGTCCGTTCCGACGATTTGCGGGACAATCCGCCGATCGAGCGATCGTTGTTGATCAGCTCGGTCAGCACCTTTCCCGGCAGCACGCGCTCGGGCGAATAGGCAACCAGCACATCGGCGTCTTCGCCGTGCTGGACAGGAAATTTGAGATCGGGCCGCAGCTCGGCAAGCAGCCTGGTCATGATACGCGTGGTTCCGACCGGCGATGTCGATTCCAACACCACCAGGTCTCCCCGCTTCAGCACCGGGGCGATGCTTCGTGCCGCGGCGAGCACGTAGGTCACGTCCGGCTTATGGTCGTGCGTCATCGGGGTCGGCACGGCGATGATATACGCGTCCGCCGGCTGCGGCGTGCTGTAGGCCATGAGCTTGCCGTTTGCCACGACCTTTTGGATCAGGCCGTCGAGGTCCGGCTCGACGATGTGGATTTCGCCGCGGTTGACCTTCTCGACCACCGCTCCGTTGACATCGACGCCAACGACGTTGAGCCCGCGGCTGGCGAAAATGGCGCAGGTCGGCAGGCCGATATAGCCCATGCCGATTACGGAAACGGTCTTGATTTCAGCCATGATGCAGCAGTTCCTCAACAATCCGGTTACTGGCCCGGCCATCGCCATAGGGGTTGTGTCGTTCCGCCATGCCGCGATAGGCAGCCTGATCGTCGAGCAGGCGATTGGCGTTGAACAGGATTTTCTCGACATCGGTGCCGACAAGACGGGCGGTGCCGGCCACGATCCCCTCGGGTCGCTCGGTATTCTCGCGCATCACCAGCACCGGCTTGCCGAGCGAGGGCGCTTCTTCCTGCACGCCGCCGCTATCGGTAAGGACGAGATAGCTCTGCTTCTGCAAGTACAGGAACGGCAGATAGTCCTGCGGCTCGACCAGATGGATATTCGGCACACCTTCCAGCTCTGCGTTGACCACCGAGCGCACATTGGGGTTTGGATGCACCGGGTAGACGATCTGCACGTCTCCGCGTGCCGCCAGTCCCTTCAACGCCGTACAGATGCGCTGGATGCCGCCGTCGAAATTCTCGCGGCGATGGCCGGTAACGAGGATCATCTTCTTGGAATGGTCGAGGAAGGGAAAGCGGGCCGCGAGCTTCGCGTTCATCAGCCTGTCGGCATCGATCGCGCTTGAAAAATGCAACAGCGTGTCGATCACCGTGTTGCCGGTCACGAAGATGGTGCTTTCGGGCTTTCCTTCGGCGATGAGGTTGTCGCGCGCCTGAACGGTCGGCGCAAAATGCCACTTGGCGATGTCGCCGGCAATCTTGCGGTTCAGTTCTTCGGGGAAGGGCGAGTTGATGTTGTGGCTGCGCAATCCTGCTTCGACATGAGCGACCGGGATACGCTTGTAGAAGGCAGCCAGAGCCGCGGCCATCGCCGTCGTGGTGTCGCCCTGCACCATGACGATATCGGGCTTTGCTTTGTCCAGTACCTCGGCCATGCCCAGGAGCACGCGCGAGGTCACGTCGAACAGTGACTGGCCGGGTTGCATGATGTTGAGATCGTGATGCACAGGCAGGCCGGTCAGCTCCACAACCTGGTCGACCATTTCACGATGCTGGGCGGTTATGCATATTTCGGTGATGAAGCCTGGATGAGCAAGGGCGGCACGCGCCACTGGAAAGCATTTGAGTGCCTCCGGCCTCGTGCCGAACACGATCAGCAGTTTCTGCCTGGACGGCAGTTTTGGGTGTGAAAGGACGTTCATCGGTGATCCTGGTCGCCTGCAGCCCTCGGGACATGCCGACTATTGCCCGCAAGAGCCATACTAGCGCCGGAAACCGTCTTCGTGATCTCAATTCTTAATATATGATTAACAACCAAGGCCGCGTTCTCCCGGCTTAACTCTTGTGAAAGGTTGGGCTGACAAGTAGTCTATGGCAGTAGTCTTGAAAAAGAATATATTGGATTGACTAATATTTTAATCATCGGCCACGCCGACGCATCCCGGCGCTGGGAAAATGAGCTTCTGGCGCGGTTGAGTGCGGCTGGACATGCGATTTCGAGTAGCCGCTCGCCGACGCCTGAACCCAATGGGCGCACGATGGATAATGTGCTGGCGCTCGAGGGCCGGCGCTTCGGCTCCTCGCTGGCAAGCCGCTCCGGGCCGTTGCCGTCCGGCAATACCGGCCCAGTCGACCTTATAGTCGATCTTACCGCTACCGCCGCACGACGGGCTACGCCTGTCCTGACAATCGAATTTTGCGGCCACAGCAGCTTTGCCGCGGGCATGACCGAGATGCTGGCGAGCGGGCGCTTGCCAGAACTCACCGCGCGCCTCGACGGCGTTGCCGTCGCCAGGGCGCGGCCGATGATCAGCGATCGGCTATGGCTGTCGCGCGGCAGCAACGAGCTGCTCGCCGGCGCCATCTCCCTGATTGCCCAATGCGTCGCCCGCTTTTCCGCGGGCAAACTTGCGCCGATTGCCGAGAGCCCGGCGCCGCCCCTGCAGAAAGGCGGATTTATCAGGCATTATCTGCCCTTTTTCGGCAGGGGATTGCTCGACCGCGCCGTGCAAAAACTGCGACGTGGTCGGCGTCCCTTCTATTGGCAGGTTGCTTACCGGCTGATCGACGGTCCAGGCGTCGCCGAAACCGGACAGCTGGATGGCAAGCCGTTCACCGTGCTTGCCGATGACGGGCAGCGATTCTACGCCGATCCGTTCGTTCTCGAGCGCGACGGCCGCCACTTTCTTTTTGTCGAGGAGTTCCCCTACGGCATCGGCCGCGGCGTGATTTCTGTCGCCGAACTTGGCACCGACGGCACTTTCGGGGTGCCGAAAATGGTGCTGGAGGAAGCGCATCACCTGTCATATCCGCAGGTGTTCGCTTACGCCGGCGAGATTTTCATGATCCCTGAAAGCGCTACGGCGCGAGAACTGGTGCTCTACCGTGCCGTGCAGTTTCCGGATCGCTGGGTACGCGATACGGTGCTGATGACGGACAGGGATTTCAACGACGCCACGCTGCTCGAATCCGACGGCCGCTTCTGGCTGTTGGGGACTGAGCGGTTCGGTCACGGCAGCGCATCCGACACGATGGCCGTCTATTCCGCTCCGGCGCTGCGTGGGCCCTGGGCTGCGCACGCGCTCAATCCGGTCGCCGTCGATCACTCGGCCACTCGGCCCGGCGGCGCCTTTATCCGCCAGGACGGCTCGCTGCTGCTGCCGGTGCAAAACGGCTCGAGAGCCTATGGCGGCGGCCTGGGCTTGATGCGACTGGATCGGCTTGATGATTTCGACGTCCGTTTCGAACTGCCCCACCCAATCGATCCCGGGACGGCATGGGCTCGGTTCGGCATTCACACGCTCAACCGCGCGGGACGTGTCGAGGTCGTGGACAGCGCCAGCTGACCGGATTTGAGGCCCGTGCTTAACGGATCTCAGCCGGCTTCAGGTTGGAATGCAGCGAGCGAAGACATGCTCTCCGGCTGGTTTCTGTAGGGCTGGTTCCTGTAGGCAAGCAGCAACACCACGATGATCGTCATATCCGGCGTTTTTGACGAAAGCGCGTTATTTGACAGCGCGGCAAGCAAGAACGTTATAGTGCCGATCCATGCCGGCAGCGGCGCCCCGCGCAGCAGCCGGAAGACGAACCAGAATATCAGCGCTATAAACAGCAGGGCTATGGGCAGGCCGAAGAGCAAGATAATTACCACCGGCGCGCTTTCGATGTAGGGCAGATGCAGCTTCTGCCGGACGATCGCCAGCAGGTCGTCAACGTTCATGCCGAACAGGATGTCGTTCCAGCTGACCAGTCCGAACACCTGGTAAATCGTCACCCGGGCCATGAAGTTTTCGTCGAAGATGGTGTTGCTGAACCGATTCAGCAGACCACCCGCAAACAGTACTGCCACGAGCACCGCGCCACCCGTGACGGTGAACATAAGTACGGCAAATTTGGCCTGCCGCTCGTATGTGAGCGATAGGCCCGGCCAGGGCACGAACAGCAGCAGAATGAGGATTTCCGCCGTGGCGAGCATCAGCGCAGCGCGAGCGCCTGACGCAGCGCAACCGATGAACAAGAGGAAGATCGCCATGACCCGCACCCAGATGCGCCAGTGCGTCAGCGGCACGAATCCGATGGTTGTGGCGCAGAGCGCGCCCAGTGCCAGCGGATGGGCCGACAGGCCAGTTGGCCTGAATTGCAGTTCGTTCAAGCCATAGGGCAACAACCGATGTTGAGTCACCGCCTCGAAGGTGCCGATGACAGCGCTCAGGATCGCCATTCCAAGCACGACGTCTCCCAACGCCCGCCGCACCTCTGCATTCAATGCCAGCATCAACAGGCCTGTGGCTCCGGCCACCAGATAGGTATCGATGATGAACCCGGAGGAGCCCGCACGGCCGGTAACGAACAGATAGGGCACCAGCGCGAACATCAGCACCGAATAGCGGACCAACGCCTTGAATATTCCAATTTCGTCGCCGTGCAGCAGAAACGGCCGGCTGAAAAGAACGATGGGAAGCAGCAGGATAATCGCATATGTGCCGAAATGCAGCTTTTCGTAGAACGAGCCTCCTTGGGCCGTATAGTCGACGACCATGTTCATCACCTGCGGCGACACCGTAAAGCGAAGCAGGAGCGCGAACGCGGCGCATAGGAAAAACAGCAGCGACAGCGCGTTCTGACGGCGCGCTCGGCTGGACGATAATCGTTCCGAAGCGGCAGGGGGATAGCTCATGGCCCATCCAAATGGCGATATTCGAACGGCATTCTGGGCAACGGAATCCCTTCAACGTCCGCCGGACAGACGGGTGTATGAACGGCAAAATGGGCCAACTTGGAAAATAAGATGTTAACGATGTTTCTGTACAGCAGGCCAAGCGTAATGATTTAACAAGGGTTGTCACCATGTCTGCCGGTTCCGACACACCCCCAATCTCCGCGACGGCTTCCAACAACAGTGCATTCGAGCGTATTGCCAATGCACGGCGCAGGGCAATGCTGCAACAGCGTGGCCCGGTCGCGGCGCTAAGCTCAGCGCCGGTGACGCCGCAAGCTCCAGAGCCTGTCGCGACGGTGACCCTGGACAAGATCGGCGATTTCCTCGAGCTCGATTTTCGACGCCTGTTCGTCTGGCTGCGGGCCGGCCTCGCCCTAGCGTTGATGCTGGCGGTCATCGGCGGCATTGTCGGCGGCGCCTATGCATTGCTGAGCAAACAGCGTTACACCGTCACGAGCGAGGTCCTCATCAACCCATCCAATTTGCAGGTTGTGGAAAACGACCTCTATTCGCAACCGGGCCAGGTCGATAGCCAGTTGCTCAGCACGCGCAGCAAGCAGCGCATCCTGACCTCGGGCAACGTGCTTTCCCGTGTGGTGGACGAACTGAATCTGACTCACGATCCAGAGTTTTTCGATCCGGACCGGAGCACATCCTCGTCTGGCGCTGTGGCGAAGCCCGACCCCAGGCTCATCGCCTTGAAGAACCTGGCGGACCGGGTAGGCGCCATCGCGGACCCGACCTCGTTCGTCACAACCCTCTCGGTATCTGCGGAAACCACCGCCAAGGCGATCCTGATCTCGCAGGCAATAGTTAAAAACTTCCAGGAAGAACTGGCCAAGGCCGAAGCTGCCGGCGCCAGCCGTGCCGCGGCTGCTCTTGACAGCCGGCTTGGTCAACTCAAGAGCGACGTGCAGGCTGCCGAAGAGAAGGTCGAGAGCTACAGGCGCAGCCACAACCTGTCGTCCAGCAATGGCCAGCTCGTCAGTTCGCAGACGCTGACGCAGCTCAATGGCGAAATCGTCGATGCGCAATCGCGCGTGATCGCCGCACAGGCAAGCTACGACGCCCTGGTGGCCTCCGGCATAAATGGGGCCAATCCCGACCCCACGGTTTCGGAAGCGCTCGCGGCGTTGCGCGACAGGTCAAACAGCCTGCGGCAGCAGATCGATTCACAGTCGATGACCTTCGGTCCGCGCCACCCGACAATTGTGAGGCTCAGGACGGAGCTCGAGACCGTCAACTCGCAACTCCGGGCCGAGTTCTCTCGCACCGTCGGCACGGCAAAGGCCAGCCTGGACAAGGCCAGGGCCTCCTTGGCTTCTCTCAACGCCAGGATGAACGATCTGAAGAGCAATGTTTTCACCGACAGCGAGTCCGAAGTCGCCCTGCGTGAGCTTGAACGCGATGCCGCCTCCAAGCGAGCGGTCTACGAGAGCTTCCTGTCCCGTGCGCGCCAAATCAGCGAGCGCGAGCAGATCGACACCACAAACGTACAGGTGATTTCGACCGCGGTGCCGCCACCAGGGCGCTCATGGCCACCACGCCCTGCCCTGGTGGCAGGCGCAGGAGCGTTCGCAGGCTTTGCCCTCGGCATGCTGCTGGCGATCGGCATGGGCATTATCCGCGACATGCGCCGGCCGCCGAACCGATCAGGCCTTGCCGCCAGCCGAGCCTGAAGCACAGGGCATGGCCAAGCGCATCGTTTTCCACATCGCCAGCCTGAGGGGCGGCGGCGCCGAACGTGTCTTCGTTCTGATGGCAAATGAACTGGCGTCGCGTGGGCACGAGGTCACGCTTTTTACCTGGAACGCGGCAGGGCCTAACGCCGCGCTGCGCTCCGCCGCCGTGCATCTGGTCGACTTCGGCCTTCTCTTGCGCGGCGAGGGTTACGCCAAGTCGGCAACGCTGAAAGGCATAGCGCGAAGCGCAAATTTGTTCCGCCGCCTTGATCCTGATGCGGTCTATAGCGCCCCGGAATTCGCCAATCTGGTGATGGCGCTGTCACTCATGTTGGCCAGAAGCCGGGCAAAATTCTTTCCAAGCTTCCACGCCGCCGCCTCGCTGCCTGCCAGCGGCTTCGGCGCCAGGCTGGCGATCTGGCTTTCCGCGCTGGTTGCAACGCGCGCAACCAAAGCCATCGCCGTTTCGGCGGGTGTCGGCCGTGACATCGCCGCCCGCGGCTTTCCCGAATCCAAGATCGTCGTCATCAACAACCCGCTGCCGCCGGCTGAAGCACCGCAGGGCAATTCCCATGCCTGGCAGACAGCATTGGCGGCGATGGGCGATGGCCCGGTCATCGCCACCGCCGGGCGCCTCGTGCCGGTCAAGGACCACCGGACTTTGTTGCGGGCCTTCGCTGCCCTGCGCGCCGGCCGCCCTGCCCGGCTTATCATCTTCGGCGAAGGTCCGCTGGCTGCCGAACTGCACGCCCATGCCGAAGAGACCGGCATAGGGGCGGACGTGCTTTTTGCCGGCTATGTCAACGATCCCGCGGCATGCTATGCCGTGGCCGATCTGTTCGTTCTATCATCGACCAGCGAGGGCTTCGGCAATGTGTTGGTCGAAGCCATGGCTGCCGGTGTACCGGTAATCTCCACCGATGCTCCGCATGGCCCGCGCGAGATTCTCGATGACGGCGGCTTCGGCACTTTGGTGCCGGTCGGTGACGCCGCGGCCCTGGCGAAGGCGATGGCCGAGATGCTGGACCACCCCACCCCGGCTGCCGTCCTGAAAAGCAGGGCGGCGGATTTCACAGTCGACAAGATCGGCGATCGTTACGAAGCGTTGCTCTAGTTATCGGGAGCGGCAGCAGGATTGAATGCGAGCGACCCGGTCGGCTTTGATTGCCGTGACCTCCTCACGGGGCTGGGGCGCAACGATTCATGGTGACACGTTCCCTCGTTCCTTGAGTTGTTGGGCGAGGAAATCCTTGACCGAATCGAGAACCGCGTCCCGTTCATGAGATACGCCTGGCAGCAAATCGAAGCGCACGCGCGCACCCGCCTCCTCGAACGATCGACACAATGCCATGAGCCGTTCCGGCCGTGTTCGCCCGGCATCGTTGGCGCCCGGCATCCAATGGGTGCTGCCTTGGACATGAGTGATTTCCCAAGTCTCCAGGTCGGCGTCGCCGACGATCATCTGGAAAGGCACTTTTGCCAGCGCTGCGGCATCGAAGGTGACGCCGAATTTTTCCGGCAGATCGCGAATGCCCACCCACCAGTCACGCGTCGGATCGAGCAAGGTCACCGAGCCTGGCGCGCCGATTGAGGCCGCCCAGAGCCTGTCGGGATGCAGGATAGCGAAACGATGCGTGAAATGCCCGCCGCCGGAAAATCCGAACATGGCAAAGCGGCTCCAATCCTGACTGTATTTGGCGCTGACCTCGTCAATCATGGCGAGCAGCACCTGATCGTAGCGTATGTTGCCCTCGAGCAGATATTTGTACCCGCTGCGGGCATCATCGCCGAGAACGCCGATTGGAAACAGTGGACATAAAACGGCGCAGCCGTTCCAGCGTCCGAACTCGGAGAACGCGTCGCGGAATCCAAGAAAAGAGGTGCGGCCGGTGCCATGGACGGCGACCATCAGGTCGACTTTGGCACCTTCCCCAACCGCGGGAGGCACATACAGGCAATAGTGAAAGCGCGGGTCTGATTTGGAAGCAAAGATGGCGGTCGCGCCGAGATCGTAAGTAGTGCGACCGCGATCCGGGACGGCCTCCCCAACAATGCTTGTCAAGTGGATAACTCCTTAATCGGCTCGGCGTTCGCCGCAATCTATACCGGTCGGCCGACCTCGTGAACTGGACGCTCGCAGCTAGCCACAACGAAACCGGTGGTGCGTTCCGAAGCAGGCATCGGCTGCATGTCTGGCGCCGCGAACGTCATTCCAGGCCAGAAAAACGGTTGCGCAAACGTTTCGATGGCGCTAGCGTCGGGTAAGTCACAGCAACCGCTTCAGGCGGATTCAGAGATTGTGAGATCGGGAAACGCAAAGTTCGAGGAGCGTACGTGCGCGTCACCATGTCGAATGCGACGGCTCTGCGATGACGACAATCGTTGAGGTCGCGCGCAGGGCAGGCGTGTCGGTGTCGACCGTTTCGCACGTCGTCAATCGAACCCGCTATGTCTCCCCCCTCACCGCCCGGTCGGTGACCGACGCGATCGCTGCTCTCGGCTATACGCCCAACAATGTCGCACGCTCGCTGAAGCGGGCATCGACCAGCAGCGTCGGCCTGGCCATTTCGGCGATCTCGAACCCGTATTTCAGCGACATCATCTGCGCTGTCGAGACAGAGTGCGCCCAGCTCGGGCTCATGGTGTTCCTGTCCGATACCCAGGACGATCCGGACAAGGAACTGGCTGTTGTCCAGGCCTTGCACCAACGACGCGTCGACGGGATCATCTTGGCGCCCTCTGCCGCGCCGGAAGCCGTATTGGGATATCTCTCGGCACGGTCCCTGCCCTGCGTCTTGATCGACCGGCTGCCCGACGATCGCTTCGATCAGGTCGGCGTCCAAAACTTCAATGCCATCCGCGCGCTGATCGACCACGTCGTGTCGTTCGGGCATCGCCGCATCGGTTTTGTTGCCGGACAGCCGGGATTTGCCACTACGCTCGAACGCATTGAAGGATTTCGCGCGGCGCTGGCGGCCAATGGTCTGGAGTTTGTGCCCGATCACATCGTGACGGGAAACGCGACCACCGCTAGTGCCAGCGCCGCCGCCCATGCCCTGCTGTCGCTGCCCCTACCCCCGACTGCCCTGGTGACAGGCAACAATCTCTCGACAATCGGCGTGATGCGAGCTGTCCGCGAGCGCGGGCTCGCGGTCCCCAAGGACCTCTCGGTCGTCGGCTTTGATGATTTCGAATGGGCCGACTACTTCGAGCCGCGACTGACCCTGGTCGAACAGCCCTGCGACGAGTTGGGCAGGCAAGCCGCCGCTTTGCTGATCGAGCGGATCGAGCTACCCGACGGCCAGCGACGGACGGTTCGCCTCGAGCCGACCCTGCGCTTGCGTGCGTCTTGCGGGCGCCCGGCATGACCGCGCCGCTTCTGATCATGAGTGGCGTAGTCAAGCGCTTCGGTGGTGTTCACGCTTTGCGCGGCGTCGATTTCGAACTGCGGGCGGGCGAGATCCATGCCCTGCTGGGCGAAAACGGCGCCGGCAAGTCGACCTTGATGAACATCCTGTCCGGTGTGCATGCTCCGGACGAAGGAACCATCACGTTCGATGGCATACCGGTGCACTTTGCCAATCCGCGCGAAGCGCAGGCGGCTGGCATCGCCACAATCTTTCAGGAACTCGACCTCGTCCCGGGCCTCGATGTTGCCGCCAATCTTTTTCTCGGCCGCGAGTTGGTGAAGCCTGGCGGTTTCCTCGACGTTGCGAGCATGCGCGAAGAGGCCCGCACCCGCCTGACGGCAATCGAGCTCGATATCGATGTCGAACGGCCCGTCGGCGAATTGTCGATCGGCCATCGCCAGGTGGTGGCGATCGTGAAGGCTCTTTCCTATGCGTCGCGTGTCCTGATCATGGATGAGCCTACGGCCGCCCTGACAGTCAGCGAGGTCGACCGGCTCTTCACCATCATGCGCAAGCTCAGCGCCACCGGTGTGGGCATCGTCTACATCTCGCATCGGCTTGAGGAGGTTCCCCGAGTCGCCAACCGGGTAACAGTTATGCGCGATGGCGGGGTGGCCGGGACGACGGCTCCTGATGCGCCGCAGGCGGACCTGGTCCGTCTTCTGGTAGGCCGGCCCCTCGAAGAGCTTTATCCGAAACGCACGCGCACCGCAGGTCGCCGGCTCCTTCATCTCAAGGACGCCCGTTTCGATCCCGTTAGAGCGAGCGCCGGCTGGCAGGCCCCCCAAAAGGTTTCGCTCGATGTTTATGAGGGCGAAGTTGTCGGGCTGGCAGGCGTCATGGGGGCCGGGCGTACCGAATTGCTCAGCGCCCTGTACGGCACAGGGCTGACCGGCCGCTGGGCTGGCACTGTCGAGGTCGACGATCGCCCGGTGCGGCTGGAGTCTATCAGAGCTGCGCGCAGGGCTGGCGTCGCCTTCGTCACCGACGACAGGCGAGGAAGCGGGCTGATGCTGCGTACGGCCGTCGGCCGCAACCTGGTCATGTCGGTTCTGCGACGCATCTCGCCGCGCGGCCTCGTGTCGATAGCACGTGAAGCAGCCGCGGTGGCGCGCTCGTTCGGCCAATTCGACATACGACCGCGCAATGCGGCCATCCCGGTCGGCGCGTTGTCGGGCGGCAATCAGCAGAAGGTGGTGCTCGCCAAGGAGATCCTTGGCAATCCTCGACTGCTGCTGCTGGACGAGCCTACCCGTGGGGTGGATGTCGGCGCTAAGGCGGAAATCTATGCGAGGCTTCGTGATCTGGCATCGCAAGGTCTCGGCATACTCGTCGCCTCGAGCGAAATGCCCGAGTTGATCGGACTATGCGATCGTATCGTGGTTCTTCGGGAGGGGTGCAACGTGGCGGAATTCAAAAGCGGCGTCGACGAACATACGGTGCTTGCCGCCGCAACCGGAAAGGCCCCCTGATGTCCAACACCAGCACGGCCGATACCGAACTGCCGAGCGGCAAGACAGCTCGAAAGCGGCGCGATCCGCTTGCACTCATCGTCCGCTTCCAGAGCCTGATAGGCTTGGTGGTCGTCGTGATCGGCGGCATCATCTTCTCGCCGCGCCGGCACGGACAGATACTGTTTATCGCCCCGGACAACATCGCCAACATCGTACGCGCCGTGTCCGAGACCGGCATCATCGCGATCGGCATGACTTTCGTCATCATCACTGCGGGGATCGACCTCTCGGTTGGCGCTTTGCTTGGCCTGGCCAGTGTCGTCACGGCCACGATGATGATCAATGGCGGCGTTGGCCTCGTTCCGACGATCCTTGCCGTGCTTCTTGCCGGCGTGGTCTTCGGTGCCGTTCAGGGCTCAATCTCGACGCGCTTCCGCCTCGAGCCCTTCATCGTGACCCTCGCGGGCCTTCAGGCCGCGCGCGGTCTGGCCCTGGTCGTCTCGGGCAACGAGTACATCAACATCTCCTATGGCGACGGACCCGGGCTCGCCCCGCCGGTGTTTGCCATTCTGGGCGAGCGGCTGTTCAACAATGTGGTGCCGGTGGCGACCATCGTCTTCATCGCTTTTGCGGCGATCGCCACCGTGGTTCTCAACACCACTCGCTTTGGCCGCTATGTCTTTGCCGTCGGCGGCAATGAGCGGGCGGCGCGCCTCTCGGGCATTCCGGTGTCCGCCGTCAAGATCACCGTTTATGCGATCACCGGCTTCGCGGCCGCTCTCGCCGGCATCGTCCATGCAGGGCAGTTCAACTTCGGCAGTGCCAACGATGGCGCCGGTTACGAACTTACCGCCATCGCTGCGGTCGTCATCGGCGGCACCAGCCTGTTCGGCGGAGCCGGATCGATGGTCGGCACGGTCGCCGGCACGATCATGCTCGGCGCGCTCGCCAACGTCCTGCAGCTCAACAACATCACGCCCGCCCTGCAACTGCTCGCGACAGCCGCGATCATCATCCTGGCGGCAGTTCTTCAGTCCCTCGTCCGTCGCCGCGAAGGTCTGGTCCGTTAAGTGGGCGACATTGGAAGGCTCCTGGCGCCAGATTACCCGGCATTGGGAGAGTGAAGCTCAGCAAACCAACAGTCGAGCCAAGGGCATCGACAGGAAGGAAACAACCATGGGTATCAGGAGCACACGCAATAGCAGACAAAGGGCCTGGCGAACGTGTCTGCTTGCCGGGACCTTTCTCGCAGCCGCTGGCGGGGCTCAAGCTGCGGACCCATTGGTCAAGGCCTGCTCCAAGACCGGCGAATTCGTGGTCGGCTTTTCTCAGGCCAACAATGCCGAGCCATATCGCCAGCACGTCAACGACGAACTCACTGCCGCTGCCAAGGCAGTGCCCCAGTTCACCTTGCAGATCGCTGATGGCGCCGGGAGCGTGAACACCCAGACCTCGCAGGTCGACAATTTCATCACCCAGAAGATCGATCTGCTGCTGATATCGCCCTTCGAAGCATCGCCACTGACGCCGGCGGTGAAGCGGGCCATGGAGGCCGGCATCCCCGTCATCGAGCTCGACCGCAAGACAGTCGGCGATCCGGGCAAGGACTACACGGCCTTCATTGGCGGCGACAATTACAAGATCGCCTTCGAAGCCGGCAAATACACCGCCACGAAACTGCTTCCTGACGGCGGTGAAGTTGCCGTTCTGGAGGGGCTGCCCAGTTCGACCCCTGCCGTGGAACGGCTCAACGGCTTCAAGGACGGCGTCAAGGAGAACGACAAGATCAAGGTCGTCGCCGAGCAGGCGGCGGACTGGCTGCCGGACAAGGCACAGACGGCGTTTGCCGCCATGCTGCAGGCCAATCCCGATATCAAGATGGTGTATGCCAGCAACGACATGATGGCCGCGGGAGCGCGGCTTGCCGCCAAGGGCGCCGGCAAGGAAGGGCAGATCAAGATCATCGGCACCGACGGCCTGCCAGGTCCTGCCGGCGGCATCCGAGCCGTTGCCGAAGGCGAATGGGCTGCAACCTTCACTTATCCGACGGGCGCCAAGGAGGCGATTGATATGGCGAAATCGGTTCTTCTCGATTGCGCCACATCCGTCGAGCCAACGGTCACCGTGGCAACGACGGCAATCACGCCGGAAAACGCCAAGCAGATGATGGGTAACTGAAAATTGCGTGGCCACTGCGGTGCGGAGGTCGAAAGCACCTCCGCACCGTGTTAACGCACCGTTTTGCTCGTCGGCCGCCCTACGGCAACGGCGAGAGTTTCCAGGGCCCAGTAAGATCGATCGTCGGTGCGCTCCGAAACAGCAAGAATGGAAGCCTCGGGAGGCCGCCATTAACTTTTCGTTAACCATGCCGGGCTAGCCTTAACCAATCAGTAAGGAATGCCTCTGTGACCTGCGTCGCTCCCATCCAAAACAAGTCCATACGCTTTCGAGCGCGCTCGTTTGTAGCCTTCACCCTCACCCCTGAGGCCCCGTTAGGGGAATGGCTTCAAAGCCTCGATCACTGGACCGAAAACTCTCCCGGCTTCTTTACCGGCCGTCCGGTCGTGCTCGATCTGACTATGCTCAAGCCCGAGGCGGGCGAGATGCGGGATCTGGTCTCACAGCTCGCGGAGCGCGGGATTCGCATCTACGCGATCGAGGCCGATGGCAATGTTGCTCTCGATGCCGATCTGCCGCCGCCCCTCGTTGGCGCCAAGGAGGCCACCGCCGACGCGCTTTACGTGCAGCCGGGCCCGAAGGCCGCCGCTGAGGCCAAGACGGAAGAGCCGCAGGCGCCGAACTCATTGATGATCAAGGCACCGATCCGCTCCGGCCAGTCGATCTTTCATCCGGATGGCGATGTGGTCATTGTCGGCTCCGTCAGTTCCGGATCCGAGATCATCGCGGGGGGGTCGATCCACGTCTACGGCACGCTGCGTGGGCGTGCGTTCGCCGGTGCCACAGGAAATTCCGCGGCTCGTATCTTTTGCCGGAAAAATGAAGCCGAACTTCTGGCGGTAGACGGCTGGTACCGCACCGCCGAGGAGATGGACGCCTCCTCGCGAGGAAAGCCGGTCCAGGCCTTTCTCGAGGACGGCGCACTTTGCGTCGCACCGCTCAACTAACAACATTGGAGGCACAAATATGGGCAAAGTAGTGGTTGTCACATCCGGCAAAGGGGGTGTCGGCAAGACGACCTCGACGGCCGCTCTCGGCGCCGCGGTCGCAAAAACCGGCAAGCGGGTGGCCCTCGTCGATTTCGACGTCGGCCTGCGCAACCTCGATCTGATCATGGGCGCCGAGCGGCGCGTCGTTTTCGATATCGTCAACGTCATTCAGGGAACCGCCAAGCTCTCGCAGGCGCTGATCCGTGACAAGCGGCTCGACACGCTGTTCCTGCTGCCGGCCTCGCAAACGCGCGACAAGGATGCTCTCACCGAGGAAGGCGTCGCCGATGTCATCGACAAGCTGCGCTCGGTTTTCGACTACGTCTTCTGCGACAGCCCGGCCGGCATCGAGCGGGGCGCGCAGCTTGCCATGCGCTTTGCCGACGAGGCGGTAATCGTCACCAATCCGGAAGTGAGCTCGGTCCGCGATTCCGATCGCATCATCGGTCTGCTCGACTCCAGGACGATGAAAGCCGAGCAAGGTGAATCGATTGCCAAACACGTCCTCGTCACGCGCTACGATGCTGCCCGCGCTGCCCGCGGCGAGATGCTCAGCATCGATGACGTGCTCGAGATCCTGTCAACGCCCTTGCTGGGAATAATTCCCGAGAGCCAGGACGTGCTGCGCGCATCCAATGTGGGCGCGCCGGTTACGCTCAGCGAAAACACCAACCCCGCCGCACGCGCCTATATCGACGCGGCAAGAAGACTCGAGGGCGAGGACCTGCCGGTCATTCTGCCTTTCGAGCGGAGGGGCCTTCTCGACCGGCTGTTCGGAAGGAGGGCGGCATGAACCTGCTCGATATCTTCAAGCGCCGCGGCAGCGCGCCCGTGGCGCGCGAGCGCTTGCAACTGCTGTTGGCTTACGAGCGTCGAAGCCGCAACCAGCCCGATCTCGTCTCCGTGTTGCGCGAGGAGATCATGGCGGTGATCGCCCGGCATGTTCAGGTCGATCAGGATTTTCTGCAGGTGAGCATGGATCACGGCGAAACGACGTCGAGATTGGAGATCGACATCCAGATCCCCAACAAGGTCGCAATGCCCATGGCCGCGGCGTTCTAACGGAATCCTCCAGTCAGGGCTTGCGTCGGTTGCTGCCGAGGTTGCGGCGCCGTGGTCGGCGTGTTTGAGCCGGCCGCCACCGGCAGGTCGCGCAATTCGAGGACAATAACCACTGCTCATCAAAACCCCGCGGCTGTTTCCAGCCGCGGGGCGCCTTGGGAGGGCCTTTCGAAACCCGTCGTCAGATGTTGGCGAGCAATTCGTTGACGCGGCTTTCCATGTCGGAAAGGGCGGTGTCGACATCCTTCTGACCACTGATTGCTGCACTCATCTCTTCGCCAATGATGTCCTGGATCGCAAACTGACGCTGTACAGCGGACGGCAGCGGCTTGCCGAGATCGGCGACCGCAGAGATCGTGTTGCGATGCGGCAGGGCCTTGAAGGTGCCCGAGGTGATGACGGCCTTATAGGCCGGCAGGTGACCGGTGCGCGACCATTCGAAGTCGTTGTCGGCGAAGAACTTCAGGAATTTGCCGATGGCGGCGATCTGTTCAGGCGTGCGGTCTTTCTGCGAAACGGCCCAGGTGTGGCCATCGGCATATTGCGCATGGGCGCCGCCAAACAGCTGCGGATACGGATAGACCGAATAGCCGCCCTTGTTGAGCGCCGTACCCTTGGTCTCGGACTGGGCGTTGTAATCGCCGACCACCCAGGTACCGTTGAGGTGGACGCCACCCTCGCCGGCAAGGAAGGCGTTGATCGAGCCGCCATAATCGAGATCCTTGGTGGTGTAGCCCTTCTCGAAGATCGCCTTGTACATCTCGACGACCTTCTTGGCTTCCGGCGTATTCAACTTCACATGCTTCGGATCGGCAAAGAAATCGGAATCCTGCTGGAAAAGATAGGTGTAGAGGTTGCGTGTGTAGAGTGCAGTCTCATTGGTCAGGTTCTGGACGAAATAGGGCTTGCCCGTCTTCTGCTTGAACTGTTCGGCCTGGGCGAGCAGTTCCTCGGGCGATTTTGGAAAAATCGGCGTGCCGTCGGCATTGACGAGGCCGGCTTGTTTGAAAAGATCCATGTTGACGTGATAGAGCATCGTCCAGCTGTCGATCGGCAGGCCATAGATCTTGCCGTCTTTGGTGGCGCCATTGCGCGCCGCGTCGGTGAAGGCGTCGGGTGTCACGCCGACCGACTTCAACAGATCGTCGAGCGGCATCAACAGGCCCTTCGACTGATAATCGGACAGTACTGATTCATGGATCGTGACGATGTCCGGAGCGTCGCCTGAAGCGAACTGCGCGGTCAGCTGATCATAGCCGGGCCATTCCACGGTGGTAACGTTGACGTGGACATCGGGACTGTCGGCGTTGAACTTGTTGATTAGCGAGGTGATGATGCCGCATTCGCCAACGGCCTTGGTGGGATCGGTGTTGGTGCCGAAATCGGCATCGCAGGCACCGAAAAAGCGCTGCACGCTCAGTTCCGTGGCCGCGAAGCTTGGAGCTGCGAGCAGCATTGCGCCCGCAGAAACTGCGGCAAACATTATTTTCTTCAGTTTCATATCAGTTCCTCCTACTGAGTTTCCGCCGCTCCACCCTGGATTGGCCTTCGTGGTTCAATCGCTGCGCATTCCCCCGGCCGTCAGGCAATCTTCGTTATCTCACCGCAGCTCCGGAGACCGCCGTGACGATGTATTTCTGGAAGAACAGGTAGACGATCAGGATCGGTGCACCGGCAAACACTGCCTGCGCCATCAGGAAGCCGATGCCTTCGGACTGGGCGAAATTGGTCTGGGTCGAGGCCATGCCGACCGTCAGCGTGAACATGTCCTTCCTCGTCGCCGAAATCAGCGGCCAGAAATAATCGTTCCACGCGCCGAGAAAGGTAAAGATGCCGAGCGTTGCCTGTGCAGGCAGCGTGAGCGGCAGAAGCACCTTACAGAAAATCCTGAGCCGGCTGGCGTTATCGAGCATGGCGGCTTCGTCCAGTTCCTTCGGGATAGCCTTGAAATACTGGGTCATCAGGAAGACGCCGAACGGAGCCGAAAGGCCCGGCAGAATGAGCCCTTGGTAGGTGTTGTGGAACTTCAGCATGCTGAAGATCTGGTGACGGGCGACGAGCACGGCCTGCTCCGGGACCGCCAGGCCGAACAGCACGATCACGAACAGCACGTCGCGGCCGGGGAAATTCAGCCGTGCAAAGCCGTAGCCGGCGAGCGACGACAGGATCAACGTGCCGAGCGTCAACCCGCCCGAGACGATGATGCTGTTGCGCACCCAAATGAACACCGACGAGGTACCGACGGTGTTGATGTAGTTCTTCAGCGTATAGGGCGCGTGAAACACCGAATTCGGATCGGCCATCAGCTCCGCATTGTCCTTGAGTGACAGGCCGATGACCCACAGCACCGGCGCGATCATGACGATCGAAAGCAGGATGACCAGGGCCAATAACAAATGGTCGCCAAATGCCCGTCCTTTGATGGAAGTTGCTGGGGCGCTCATGCCTGGTCTCCCCTGCTACGTGTCACCAGGTACTGGGCCATGGCCGCGATCAGGATGAGGATGAACAGGATTTCCGATGCAGCGGCGCCCAGGCCGAGATCCCAGCGACGGAATGCGGTATCGTAGATATAGAGCACGATCGGCTTGGTCAGGTTGTTCGGACCGCCGCGCGTCATCAGCCAGGCCTGACCGAACAGCTGAAATTGCAGCACGATCTGGATGATGATCACCAGGATGAAGGTCCGCTTGATCGACGGCAGCGTGATCGAGCGTAGCGTCTGCCAGCGATTGGCATTGTCCAGCGCTGCCGCCTCGTAAATGTCCTGCGGAATCTGCTGGAGCGCCGAGAGAAAGAGCATCATCGGCAGGCCGATGCACCACCAAACTGTGGCAATAGCAATACCGATCATCGCAAGGCTTGGATCGGCAATGAAAGCCGGTGCTTTCGAGCCAAACCATCCGTAGATCGTCGACAACAGGCCGACATTCGGAATGAAGACGATGCGCCAGATCAGCGTGACGATGGTGACCGACAGCACCGAGGAGGAAAAAAACAGCGTCCGCAAAACCGCGGCAGTGCGCGTGCGCCGGTTGAGGCAAAGCGCCAGGAAAAGACCGATCAGCGCCAGTGTCGGAACCGTCAGAAGCACGAAATAAAAGGTGTTCCAGATCGATTGCAGGAAGACCTTGTCGTGATACAGCCTGACGTAATTGCCGAGGCCGACAAAATTTCCGGACGAGAACGTGTCGGCCTTGTGGAAACTCAGCCACATCCCCCAGAGCAGCGGGAAGAGCAGCAGCGTCGTGAAGAAGAACAAGAATGGCGCAACGAAAATGAAGTTTCGCCATTGCGGCGCATAGATATCGGCGGTTGCGGCTCTGACGCCGACAGCAAGCGTCGCAGTCGGGGACATCGCCAGCCGGTCAGCCATCTCAGGCCTCCCTCGCATGCCAGGCGCGGCCGGTCTCTTTGAACAGATGCGATTTCCGGCCGTCGAAGGCGAGCCCGATTCTGTCGCCGACGGCGACGCGGCTGTTGCCGGCATCCGAGCCGACGATCTGCTGGCCATCGCCCAGCCGCGCGTAGATCAGGGTGCGTTCGCCGAGCCGCTCGAGCACATCGACGACGCCATTGGCATTGCCTTGTCCGGCGGCGACGATGCGCACGTCTTCCGAACGGATGCCGAATGTGTACTTACCATCGGTCAATTGGCTGGAGGCGATCTCGGTCTGCACCGAGATGCCGTCCGCAAATTTGGCCGCGGCGTTCTCACCAGATCTGTCAAGCGTCGCATCGACGAAGTTCATCGCCGGCGCGCCGACGAAACCCGCGACGAATTTGGTCGCCGGGCGCTCGTAGATCTCCATCGGGGTACCGATCTGGTCGATCTTGCGATTGTTCATGACGACGATGCGGTCGGCGAGCGTCATTGCTTCGACTTGGTCGTGGGTGACGAAGATCATCGTCGAGTGCAGGCGCTGGTGAAGCTGGGCAAGTTCGATGCGGGTGCGGGTGCGCAACGCCGCATCGAGATTGGAGAGCGGCTCGTCGAACAGGAAGGCCTTCGGCTCCTTGACGATGGCACGGCCGATGGCGACGCGCTGGCGCTGACCGCCGGAGAGCTGGCCCGGCTTGCGATCCAGCAGATGCGGCATTTCCAGGATGCGAGCGGCTTCGTTGACACGCGCCTCGATGACCTTGCCTGGTACGCCGATATTCGCGAGACCGAAGGCCATGTTGTCGCGCACCGTCATATGCGGATAAAGCGCATAGGACTGGAACACCATCGCAACACCGCGCTTGCCCGGCGGCAAATGATCGATGCGCTCGTTGTTTATGGCAATCTCGCCGCTATCGACAGCTTCAAGACCGGCGATCATCCGAAGAAGCGTCGATTTTCCGCAACCGGACGGCCCCAGGAACACGATGAATTCGCGCGCCCTTATGGAGAGCGACAGATGATCCAGTACCGTCATGGCACCGAACTGCTTGCTCACGTTCCTGATCTCGATATCGGCCGTCACGTCGACGCTCCTCCTCAGCGCTTGCGCTTTCTCGATGATCCGCCTGAACTCAGAGCCTCAGGCGAATGACCTGGTAGGAATAGGCCGGCAGCGACAGGCTCAGCTTGCCGCCGGCGAGTGAGGCGCCCTCACCCTTCCTGGGGCCGACATTGCTTGGGTTCTCGGCCGAATTGACGGCTTTCAGATCGGCGTGTGCCACGACCTGGTGATCGACGATCTCCGCTGCGCCGAAGCCGGTGAGGTCGACCACTGTTTCGATTGCCTCGCTCGAATGGCGGTTGACAGCGAAAAAGGTGACGTGGCCGGTTTTCGTATCGTGCACGCCGGCAACATCGACGTGGGCGACGTCGCCCGCAACGGTGGATTTGTAGGTCGGGCTTTCCACCTTGAGATCCAGCGCATTGCCGCGGCCATAGTTAGAAGCAAACAGATAGGGATAAAAAATTGTCTGCCGCCATGCCGGGCCATTCGGAACGGTCATGATCGGCGCGATGACATTGACCAATTGTGCCAGGCAGGCGATCTTGACGATATCGGACCGACGGATGAAGGTGTTGAGGATCAGGCCGACCTGCAGCACATCCTCGAAATTATAGATGTCTTCGAGCAACGGCGGGGCGAACGGCCAACCATCGCTGCCGCCGAGTATCTTCTTGTCCTGCTCCTTGGAATGGTACCAGACGTTCCATTCGTCGAAGGAGATGTAGATCTGCTTGTTGGAGCGCTTCTTTGCCTTGATATAGTCGATGACGCCGGCGACCGAGACAATGTAGTCGTCGAGCTTTTCGCTCATGGCGAGATAGTTCGGAGCGTCGCTGGCTGCGTTCTCGAAATACATGTGCAGCGAGATGTAGTCGACCTCGTTGTAGGTATGGTCGAGAACCGTCGCTTCCCATTCAGGGTAGGTGGACATCTTGGCATTCGACGAGCCGCAGACCACCAGCTCGAGTGACTTGGAGAAGGCGCGCATGGCCTTGGCCGTCTCATGTGCCAGGCGGCCATACTCGTCCGCGGTCTTGTGACCGATCTGCCAGGGGCCATCCATTTCATTGCCGAGGCACCAGAGCTTGACGTCGAAGGGCTCCTTGCGGCCGTTGGCGATGCGCTTGTCGCTCCATTTGCTGCCGCCGGGATGATTGGCGTACTCCAGCAGGTTGCGGGCTTCGTCGAGGCCGCGCGAGCCGAGATTGACGGCAAGCATCATCTCGGTGTTGGCGCAGGTACACCAATCGGCAAATTCATGCAGGCCGACTTCGTTGCTTTCCGATGTGTGCCAGGCGAGATCGAGGCGGACTGGGCGCTGTTCCTTGGGGCCAATGCCGTCTTCCCAATTGTAGGCCGAGACGAAATTGCCGCCGGGATAGCGGACGATCGGAACATTGAGTTCCCTGACGAGATCGACGACGTCCTGACGCATGCCGTTGGTATCCGCTGTCGGATGGCCAGGCTCATAGATGCCGGTGTATACTGCCCGCCCCAGGTGCTCGATGAAGGATCCGTAGAGCCTCGGATCGATTTCCGAGACAACATAATGCGGATGAGCCGTAACGGCTGCCTTCATGCATCCCTCCCATCAATATCAAAAACGATGATTTAAATCATCTTGTCGGATATCAAAGCGGGATGGCAGCCCTCCGTCAAGCAAAAATGCCCAAATGTAGGACAGTTGGACGAACGCTTTGGTACAGCAGAACGCCAGCCAGTTGAAATCGCTGGGTTATCTTCAGAACCCGGTTTCATGATATCAACCAGTTTTAATCCTGAGCAGGATGTCCTGATCGTAATTCCCAAAGCCTTTGCCGAAAATGTTGATCCCGCCGGGGCGCTTGGCGTCGTCCTTGACGCCGATACGGATGCGGATTGAATGATGGCTCTTCAGATCGAGTGTGGCGAGGCCGGTTTCGGAAATCCTGAGGCCGTCGACATACGTGCCGTCATTGGCAACTCGCCAGTTCTTCAGCTTGCCGTATTGCGAGCCCTTGAGCTTCCACCAGGAGGGGGTGAAGACCCCGCGCTTGTCGCCGAAATCCCCCGGCGACGTCCAGGTACCGACATCGACGCCATTGATCGTCAGCGTGATGTCCGAAGGCCAATCGGCGCTGGTGCCCGGCACTTCCGAAGACAGCTCTATCGCCACTTCGAGTTCGGTGATCTCGGCATTGGCGAGCTTGGCATTGTTGGGGAACTGGTATTCGACAAAACCGCGCGTGAACCATAACAGACCGGCTTTCATGCGGTCCGGATCGAGGAAAGTGTTGGGAACATCGAGCAGACCGATAATGCCTTCCGGCGAACAAAGGCCGCAGGGCGCGGTCACCTCGAAGCCGGTGTAAAGCCCGATCGGCATCGACACTTCGATCGCGTCGTTCTTGATCGCACGATATTCGCTCTTGAACACGACCAGCACTTCTTCGGCTGTCGGATAACAAATTTTCTGACTGCCTTTCTTCGCTTTCAGGTTCGCGGTGCGGATCAGCCCCGCATCCTCCAGCACCTGGATGTTGGTCGAGACGGTCGACTGCGGCAGCGACAGCACGGCAGCGATTTCGTTGACGTTCATCGGCCCCTTTTCATGCAGCAGTTTCAGCATCGAGATCCGCGCCGAGGAGGCAAGCCCCTTGAGCACGGCAATGCCGTCCTCAGGTTCAATCACCAGAAAATTGCGACTCATGAAATTGCCCGGACCAACGCAAAATCTATATCCGAAATTATCCTGTATATCTGGATATCTGATTTAGTCAATGCGCAGGCACAACGCCGAGCATATTGTTGAATCCGGCAGGGCACGGGTCGCGCGGCGGCGCTGCACAGAATTTGTGCAGGAGCCATATGCAGAGTGGACACCTGAACGCCGATCGCCCAATCTAGTCCGGAGCCGAGCCGGTGATTGCGGCTTGCACGTAAAGCGGTTGGACGGGTCGTGACCAAAGGGTGGAAATTATACGATCAGCGACTGGCCTGGGTCCTCGTCGCGCCCGTGCTTTTGCTGCTTACCCTGCTTCTGGTGCTGCCGATCGCGATGATGACGGTCTATACGTTTTTCACCTTTGTCACCGCGGGAGTGGAGTCGGCGGTGCTGACCTTCGACAACTGGAAGGAATTCCTCACCGACAGCTACTATCACGGTTTTCTTTGGAAGACTGTTCGCGTTGGCGCCATCACCGCGGTGATCTGCGCGATCCTTGGCTATTTCCCCGCCTATTTCATCTGGGCCACGACCTTCAGGCATAAATGGCTGCTCTTGCTGCTGCTCATCGTGCCGTTCTGGATCAGCTTCACCATCCGGACATTCTCGTGGATCCACATCCTCGGCGAACAGGGGCTGATCAACGTCGTGCTCATTAGGCTGGGCGTCATCAACGAGCCGTTGCCGATGCTCTACAGCGAGGGCGCCGTCATCATGGGACTGCTGCATTTTCTGCTGCCCTACATGGTCCTGAACGTCTATGTCAGCCTGGAAAGCATCGACCGCACGCTGATCGCCGCCGCACGCTCGATGGGCTGTACCAGCGCGCAGGCGTTTCGCGAAGTAACGCTGCCGCTGTCGATGCCGGGGCTGGGCGCTGGGCTGCTGCTCTGCTTCGTGCTGGCGGCCGGTTCCTATGTGACGCCGCAGCTGCTCGGCGGCAGCCGCGACGCGCTGTTCGGCAATTTGATCTACGATACCATCATGGGGCAGCTCAATTGGCCGATGGGCGCCACGCTTTCCATCGTCCTGTTCGTCCTGCTCGGCGCGGCCGCGGCCGCCTACAGCCGCTATATGGGCCTGTCGCAGATCATGAAGGGCCTCAGTGCATGAGAGCGGATCATCGCGATCGCGAAGGCAGATGGGCGTGGCGGCTGACCGGCGTGATCACGGTGTGTGTCTACGTCTTCATGTTCGCGCCGATCCTCGCCACGGTCGTGCTTTCCTTCAACGCCTCGATGTTCGGCGGCTTTCCCCTCACCGGCTTCAGCCTGCGATGGTATGAGAAGCTGCTCACCAACGAGCCGGTTCTCGACGCCTTCCGGACATCGATGTGGATTGCCCTGGTGACGGCAACCGTAACGACGCTGCTCGGCATCATGGCGGCATTGGCGCTAGTGCGCTTCGAGTTCCGTGGCAAGCAGACGATCAACACGCTTATCATTCTTCCCGCGCTGGTCCCCGAGACGATACTCGGCGTCGGCCTGCTGGTCATGATCAAAGCCGTCGACCAGCCGCGCAGCATGACGCTTCTGGTGCTCGGCCACATTCTGCTCACCCTCCCCTACGTGGTGCTGATCGTTCAGGCGCGCATGGTCGGCATTAAACGTTCCTATGAGGAGGCGGCACTGTCGCTCGGAGCGCCGCGTGTGTCGACATTCCGCGAGATCACGCTGCCGCTGCTCATTCCCGCAGTGCTTGCCAGCGTCCTACTCGCCTTCACCATTTCGTTCGACAACACTTCGGCCAGCCTGTTCTGGCGACCCGCGGGCGTCGAGACCATGCCGACGCAAATCCTCTCGATGCTGAAGATCTCGATCAGCCCCGAGGTGAACGCGCTGGGCACTGTCATGATCCTTTTGACGGTCGGCATTCCCTTGGCTGGCGGGCTCATCCTGCAAAGCCTCACCTGGTTCAAGGCAGGCAAGTGAAATGAAAATGGGAGAACGGAAATGAAACTGACAACCGCCAACCGACTGGAACGGCTCAACGAACGCTATGCCAATGGCGACATCAGTCGGCGATCATTCCTGACGCTGACGGCCGCCGCTGCCGCCGCCACCGGGCTTTCCATGCCCTGGACGGGACGCGCGCTGGCCGCGGTTTCGGAAGTGCGCTTCGACGGATGGGGCGGCGTGGTGCAGGAGGCGATCGATAAGTACGCATTCCAGCCTTACACCGCCAAGTCCAAGGTCAAGGTCGTCCAGGGCACCTTTGGCGACGAGAACGAGATCATCACCAAGATCAAGACGTCGAAACCAGGCGACTTCCAGATCGTCCATTCTTCCGGCGTCAACTACTATATCAAATACGTCAATGGCGGTTTCAATTCGGAGATCAACGAGGCGAACATTCCAAACATGGCGAATGTGCTGACCGCCATGATCGAGCCGTTCCGCAAGATCACGCCGAAGCTGTCGGCGGTGCCATATGATTACGGCACCACCGGGATCGCCTACAACAACAAGGTCATCTCGCCCGAGGAAGCCAAGGAAAAGGGCGCCAACCTGCTTACCGACAAGAAATACGCCGGCAAGGTCGGCGGCTACGCCGATATGACGACGCGCGTCTGGTATGCGGCGCTGCAGACGAAACAGGATCCCAACAACATCCAGGACATGGATGCGGTCTGGGCCAAAGTTCGCGAGACCCGCGACCTGGCCAAGAAGTTCTGGAGCTCCGGCGCGGAACTGATGGACCTCCTGTCGCGCAACGAGATCGTCGTCACCGACGCCTGGTCAGGACGTGTCGCCGCCCTGCAGCAGCAGGGCCAGCCGATCGGCTATCTCGACCCTGCCGGCTCATACGCATGGATGGAGGACATGCTGGTGCTCAAGGGATCGCCGATGGCCGAATGCGAGGAGCTGATCAACTTCATGCTCGATCCAGCCACGTCGATCGCCGTCGCCGAGGGCCAGAACTATCCGCCATCGCTTGACCCGACCAAGGTGAAGCTGACCGATAAGATCGCGGCGCTTCCGGCCTTCGACCCGACCGGATCGATGAAGTCGCTGACCTTCGCCGATCCGCTCTACTGGGCGAAGAACGAAGACGCCTGGACCAAGCAATGGGACAGGGTATCGAAAGGTGCATGACGACAACAGCCACGACCATCAGCCCCGGCCGGCTTCGGCCGGGGCTGATGGCGACCCGCTCGCCCAGAGCGAGCGGCAGCCGATCGGAAAGCCTGCGGTCGAGTTTCGCGACATCGATATTTTCTACGGCAAGTTCGCCGCTGTGCGCGATTTTTCACTGGCGATCCGCAAGGGTAGTTTCGTCACCTTGCTGGGGCCGTCCGGGTGCGGCAAGACGACGATCCTGCGATCGATCGCGGGCCTGGTCGACATCTCTAGTGGCCAGATCTCGATCGGCGGAAAGCGGGTCGACGACATCCCGATCTACAAGCGCAACATTGGTCTGGTGTTCCAGAACTACGCGCTCTTTCCACACAAGAACGTCTTCGACAACGTCGCATTCGGCCTGAAATACCGAAACGTGCCGAAACCGGAAATCGTGCGCCGGGTCAAAAAGGCGCTGGATATGGTGCGGCTGCCCGGCAGTGAGACAAAGCTGCCGTCACAGCTTTCGGGCGGCCAGCAGCAACGCATCGCACTGGCCCGCGCCATCGTCTTCGAGCCGGAAGTGCTGCTGCTGGACGAGCCCTTGTCGGCGCTCGACGCCAATATGCGCGAGGACATGCGTGTCGAGATCAAGAAGATCCAGAGGGAGACGGGCATTACCGCCATCTTCGTGACGCACGACCAGGAAGAAGCCTTGTCGATGTCCGACCACATCGTTGTGATGAACGCCGGCCTGATCGAGCAGATCGGCTCCCCCGCGCAGGTCTATGACCAGCCGGCCACCGCATTCGTCGCCAATTTCCTTGGCAAGGCCAACATGCTGCCCGGCAGCGTGACAGTAATGGACGGCAAGATGGCGACCATCGCGCTGGCCAGCGGCTATGTCGTAAAGGCGGCCGCGCCGAAGGCGCTCGCGACCGGCAGCGCGGTCACCGTCGTCGTTCGCCCGCAGAAGCTTACCGTCGGTACCGTCGGTGCTGCCAACAGGCTGGCGGGACGGATCGTCTCGACCTCCTATCTCGGCGGCAATGCGGTCTACGAGATCGACATCGGCGCCGGCACGCTGGTGCGCGCCAACACGCTGATCGACGGCCAGCCGCTGCGTGAAGGCGAAACGGTCGATGTCTGCTTCGATCCTCTGGGCTGCGTGCTTCTCGACGCGCAAGGTTTACGCATCGCATAGCGAGGCGGAACTGAGCCGTTCAGTCTTTAGCGTCACCCTTTGGCCCGAGAAACCGCGCATAGACCTCACCGACAATACCGCGCCGGAAAACCAGCACGCAGACCATGAAGGTCAGGCCGGTGGCGATGGTCACCGGAAAATTGGAGGTGGCGAGCGTGTTTTCCAGGCCGATGACCAGACTGGCGCCGATGATCGGCCCGACCATGGTGCCGATTCCGCCGAGGAGCGTCATTAGGATCACCTCGCCCGACATCTGCCAGGTGACGTCAGTGAGCGTGGCAAACTGAAAAACGATCGCCTTGAGCGCGCCGGCCAGCCCGGCCAATGTTGCCGACATGACGAATGCCGCCAGCTTGTAATTGGCGACGGAATAGCCAAGCGAAATGGCCCGGCTCTCGTTTTCCCGGATGGAACGGAGAATCATGCCGAAAGGCGAGTTGATGATGCGCCAGATGGCGAACACGCCGGTCAGGAAGACCGCCAGCACGAAATAATAGATGGTCATGGAGACGTTCAGGTCGAGCATTCCAAGCAGCCTGCCGCGCGGCACGCCCTGGATGCCGTCCTCACCTCCGGTGAACGGCGCCTGCACGCAGAAGAAGAAGAACATCTGCGACAGCGCCAGCGTGATCATGGCGAAGTAGATGCCTTGTCGGCGGATGGCAAAGAAGCCCATCACAAGCCCCAGTAGCGCGGCGCCAAGGACGCCGAGCAGGATGCCCGCTTCCGGCGGCCAACCCCAGACCTTGACCCCGTACGCGGTGAAATAGGCCGCTCCGCCGAAGAATGTCGCATGGCCGAAAGACAACAGCCCGGTGTAGCCGAGCAGAAGGTTGAACGCGCAGGCAAACAGCGCAAAGCACAGCATCTTCATCAGGAAGATCGGATAGACGAAGAAAGGCGCCACCAGCAGCGCCAGGATGCCGAGCCCGACCAGCGCCCATTCAAGCCGTGCCGAGTTCTTGGCACGCGTCTCGCGAAGTGTCAGTTCGGCCATCTCATGCATCTCTTCCGAACAGGCCGGCTGGCCGGACCAGAAGCACGATTGCCATGATGACGAAGACCACCAGATTGGAGGCTTCGGGGTAGAAGACCTTGGTCAGGCCCTCAGCGAGGCCGAGCATGTAGCCGGTGACGATCGCCCCGAGGATCGATCCCATGCCGCCGACCACGACGACGGCGAAAACAACGATGATGAGGTCGGATCCCATCAGCGGGCTTACCTGATAGATCGGTGCGGCGAGAACCCCCGCAAGCCCGGCAAGAGCGGCGCCGAGGCCGTAGGTGAGAGTCAGCAGCAACGGCACGTTGACGCCGAAAGCCTGCACCAGGCCGGGGTTCTCCGTTGCCGCGCGCAGATAGGAGCCCAGCCTGGTCTTCTCGATCAGCGCCCAGGTGGCGAAACAGACGATCATCGAGGCGACCACCACCCAGCCGCGATAATTCGGCAGGAACATGAAACCGAGATTGGTTCCCCCTGAGAGCAGCGGCGGCACCGAATAGGGGCTCCCCGATACGCCGTAATAATAGCGGAACACGCCTTCGAGCACGAGCGCGAGGCCAAAGGTGAAAAGCAGCCCGTACAGGGGGTCGATGCCGTAAAGCCGCGACAGCGCCAGGCGCTCGATCACGACTCCGAAGCCGCCGACGATCAGCGGCGCCAGGATCAGAGCCGGCCAGTAGCCGATGCCGAACCGGGTGAGAAGCAGGTAGCCGATGAAGGCGCCGAGCATGTAGAGCGCGCCGTGGGCGAAATTGATGACGCGCAACAGGCCGAATATGACAGCCAGGCCCAAGCTCAACATTGCATAGAAGGAGCCGTTGATGAGGCCGACCAGCAACTGGCCAAGGAATGCCTGAACGGGTATTCCGAAGATCATCGTCATGGCGCCATCATACACCCAGCACTTCATGCAGCAGCGTCATGCGATCCGGCAGTTCGCCGACCGGAAAGCCCGCCACGACCTTCCCGTGCTCCATCAGGTAGAAACGGTCGGTGACGCGGCTGGCAAAGCGGAAATTCTGCTCGACCAGCAGGATCGTCATGCCGCGTTTTCTCATCGTCGTCAGCAGATCGCCGATGCGCTGCACGATGACCGGAGCCAGGCCCTCGGTCGGCTCATCGAGAAGCAGCATTTTCACGCCGGTTCTGAGCATGCGCGCGATCGCCAGCATCTGCTGCTCGCCGCCCGACAGCCTGGTGCCCGGGCTGTTGCGGCGCTCCTTCAGATTGGGGAAAAGGTCGAATATTTCCTCCACGCTCATGCCGCCCTCGGCGACGATCGGCGGCAGGACCAGATTCTCGTCCACGGTCAGCGTTGCGAAGATGCCGCGTTCCTCGGGCACCAGGCCAAGGCCTTGATGCGCGGTCCGGTGCAGCGGCAGGCGCATCAAATCCTTGCCGTCGAAAGCGATCTGGCCGGTCCGCTGGCGGATCAGCCCGATAATGGCGCGCAATGTTGTGGTCTTGCCGACGCCGTTGCGGCCCAGCAACGTCACCGTTTCACCTGGAAAGACCTCCAGATCGACGCCGTGCAGCGCATGGCTCTCGCCATACCAGGCGTTGAGGCCGCGGACTGCGAGAAGCGGCGCGGCGTCACTCATCGGCGGTGCCCATATAGGCGATCCTCACCCGTTCGTCGCGGCTGACCGTGGCGTAGTCGCCGGCGGCAAGGATTTCGCCGCGCTGCATGACGGTTATCCAGTCGCAAAGATCGGCTACAACAGTCAAATTGTGCTCGACCATCAGCACGGCGCGCTCCTTGGCGACCGAGCGGATAATGTCGGAAACCGTGCGCACATCCTCATGCCCCATGCCGGCCATCGGCTCGTCGAGCAGCAGCACTTTCGGGTCGAGCGCCAGCGTCGTGGCGATCTCGAGCACGCGTTTCCTGCCATAGGAGAGATCGGCGGCAGGCCTGTTCTTGGCATCGTCGAGGCCGACTGACCGCAAAAGCTCCTCGGCGCGCAGCGTCAATCGATCGAGCGCGGACAGCGGGCGCCAGAACTGAACGCTGAGCCCGCCCGGCCGCTGCAGCGCAACACGTACATTGTCCAGCACGCTGAGATGTGGAAACACCGCCGAGATCTGGAACGAGCGCACCAGGCCCATCCGCGCGACCTTGGCCGGCGAGGTGCGGGTGATGTCGTGGCCGAGCAGTTCGATCCTGCCGCTGGTGGGGGGCAGGAACTTGGTGAGCAGGTTGAAGACGGTGGTCTTGCCGGCGCCGTTGGGCCCGATCAGCGCGTGGATGTTGCCGTGGTAGAGGTCGAGATCGACATTCCTGACCGCGACGAAACCGGCGAATTCGCGCCGCAAACCGCGGGCGGAAAGCACCATCCGCGGCCCATTCGGTTCAGGCGGCGCCATCGGTCCGCCAATCACTCGCCTGCCGTGGGACAGCCGCTCTCCTTGGCGCTCAGAAATGCCTCGCTACCGGGGATCGTGGCGAGCGGTTTGTAATAGTCCCATTCCTTGGCGCTCTCGCTCGGCGACTTGACTTGATAGAGATACATATCGTGAACCATGTTGCCGTCGGCCTGCACTTTGCCGTTTGCCGTAAAGACGTCGTTCACCGGCATCGCATGCAATTCCTTGGCAACCGCCTCCGTTCCGTCGGTGCCGGCTTTGTCGATCGCCTTCAAATACTGCGTCACCGCCGAATAGGTGGCAGCCTGGATCATATTCGGCATGCGGTTGGTGCGCTTGAAGAACCGCTGGGCGAAATCGCGGCTCTTGTCATCGCGATCCCAGTAGAAGCCTTCGGTCAGCACCACGCCTTGCGCCGCCTCGAGGCCGAGCCCATGCACCTCGGCCAGCGTGAACAGAAGTGCTGCAAGACGCTGGCCGCCCTGCACGATACCGAATTCGGCCGCCTGCTTGATCGAGTTGGAGGTGTCGAGGCCGGCATTCGCCAGGCCGATGACCTTGGCGCCCGACGATTGCGCCTGCAGCAGGAAGGATGAATAGTCGGTCGAGGCGAGCGGATAACGCACCTCGCCAACCACCTTGCCGCCATGGCTCTCGACGAACTTTGCGGTCTGCTCCTTGAGCGAATATCCGAATGCATAATCGACGGTGACGAAGAACCAGCTGTCGCCGCCTTGCTGGACGAGAGCGCCACCGGTCCCCACTGCCTGCGAATGCGTGTCGTAGGCCCAGTGGAAGCCGTAGGGAGAGCACTGTTTGCCGGTAAGCTCGGTGGTCGCGGCGCCGGTGACGATGTCGATTTTCTTCTTTTCCTTGGAAATCCCCTGGACGGCGAGCGCCACCGAGGAAGTGGTCAGTTCCATGATGGAATCGACTTGTTCGGTGTCATACCACTGCCGCGCAATGTTGGAGGCGATGTCCGGCTTGTTCTGGTGGTCGGCGCTGACGATCTCGATCGGCGAGCCTTGTACCTTGCCGCCCAAATCCTCGACCGCCATCTTGGCGGCCTCGACCGACCACTTGCCGCCGAAATCGGCATAGACGCCCGACTGGTCGTTGAGGATGCCGATCTTGACCTTGCCGTCGGAAATCTCGGCGGCTGCGGCAGGCATCGCAGTCGCGGCAAGAAGCGCGGCCGAGACCAGGTACGATATCTTCATTTGTGACTTCCTCCCTTATGGTCGATAACCGAGCAAACATGTCGGCGGCTGCCTGCTACAGAACGAAGAGTGGCCTCCCACATTCCTTCCTCTCCGGCACAAAATCACGCGGCGCTGTGCGGCCGCCTATGCCCGTCCCTCAAATCGTAGCATCGCTCGGCAACGCGAAAACAGTTACTTTAGTATTAGGCATTCGCGATGCCCGGCCGCGCAGCGCCGAAGCGCAACATAGCGCCGGATCGTGCGGCGTCCAGATCGGCCTCCATTCTCGCCTAGCGACGATTGCGGCTGAACGATCCTGATGCGATATCGCTGAACGAGAATTGCCGTCGTCAACCGCCGGCCGGATGATGGCAAGCAACCAGGCGGCCCTCGCCAATACTTTGGAGAAGTGGACGCTCGCTGCGGCAGAGGGACGTGGCGGTAGGGCAGCGGGTGTGGAACCGGCATCCCGAAGGTGGGTTCATCGGGCTGGGCAGGTCACCCCTGAGTACCAATCGGCCGCGCGGCGCCCGGTCGATGCTGGGGATCGGCACGGCGGAACGCAGCGCCGCGGTGTAGTGGTGTCTGGGCGCCGCAAAGACTTCGTCGGTCGGCCCGCTCTCCACGATGGATCCCAGATACATCACCGCCACACGGCTCGAGATCTGGCGCACCACGGAAAGGTCGTGAGCGATGAACACATAAGTCAGGTTGAACTCCTCGCGCAGGTCGGCGAGCAGATTGACGATCTGCGCCTGGATCGACACGTCGAGCGCCGAGACCGGCTCGTCGGCCACGATCAGCCGTGGCCGCAGCGCCAGCGCGCGGGCGATGCCGATACGCTGACGCTGACCGCCGGAGAATTCGTGCGGATAGCGCGACGCATGCTGGGGCGACAAATCGACCCGGCGCAGAAGCTCAGCCACGCGGTCCGCCATTTCCGATGCCGAGAGGCGTTCATGGATACGGAATGGATCGGCCAGGAGATCGCCGATCCGCCGGCGCGGATTGAGCGAAGCGCTGGGATCCTGAAAGACCATCTGCATCTGCCGCCGCAGCGGACGGAGCTGACGCTGGGAAGCGTCGCTGATGTCGCGGCCCTCGAATTCCAGCGACCCCGAGCTGATTTCGGTCAGACGCACCAGACATCGGCCAAGCGTGGACTTGCCGCAACCGGACTCGCCGACGATGCCGAGCGTTTCCCCGGGCCAGATGTCGAGCGACACCGTATCGACCGCATGCACGGTCCGGCGCTGCGCCGGCAAGATAGAGCGGCCGACGCTATAGCGCTTCGACAGATCGCCGGCGCGGAGCAGCGGGCGCGGCACGGCATTCATCGTTGCATCTCCACGCCGCCAAGCCTCTGGGCAGCGAATTCTCTGCGCGTAGGCTCCGGCAACAGACAGGCGGCGCGATGGCTCTCGCCCTGCATGATCGGCAGCTGGACCAGACACGCGTCGTGGCGAAAGGCGCAGCGGGAGCCAAAGGCGCAGCCTTTCGGCAGGTTGGAGAGCGACGGTGGAATCCCCGGGATGGCCGCAAGCCGGGCTGGACGTGGTCCCTCCATCGGCGGGATCGAGCCGAACAAGCCCCATGTGTAGGGATGCAGCGGCGCCCGGAACACGCTGCTCTTGCCGCCCTCCTCGACAAAGCGTCCGCCATACATCACCAGGACCCGATCCGCGACTTCGGCGACGACGCCAAGATCATGCGTTACCAGGATCACCGCGGAACCGAACTGGTCGCGCAATCGTCCGATCAGTTCGAGGATCTGCGCCTGCACCGTAACATCGAGGGCTGTAGTCGGTTCATCCGCGACGAGCAGTGCCGGGTTGCAGGAGAGCGCCATCGCAATCACCGCACGCTGGCGCATGCCGCCGGAAAGCTGGTGCGGGTAGCTGTCGACGACCCGATCCGGATTTGCGATGCCGACCGCATCCAGCAACTGCACGGCCCTCGCCCGTGCCGCTTTCGCCGACACTTCTTCATGCGCACGCACCTGCTCGCCGATCTGGTTGCCGATCGTATACACCGGGGTGAGCGCCGACATCGGATCCTGGAAGATCATCGCGATCCGGCGGCCGCGAATGGCATCGAGCGCACGCCGCTTGAGCCCGATCAGCTCCTGTCCCATGAAACGGATGGAACCGGAGACGATAGCGTTGGGGCTGTCGATCAGCCCCATGATGGCGAGCAAGGTCTGGCTTTTGCCAGAACCGGATTCGCCGACCACCCCGACGATCTCGCGCTGCTCGACGGAGAACGAAACACCTCCCACCGCCCGCACCAGACCCTCGTCGCTGCGGAAGGAGACAGTGAGGTCCTTCACCACCAGAAGAGGAGCATCAGCCGACATTGCGCGCCCTCGGGTCGATGATGACGAAGACGACGTCGACGACGAAGTTTGCCATCACCACGAAGAAGGCGGCGTAGATCACCGTGGCCAGGATCATCGGCAGATCGAGGGTCTGCAGCGCCTCATAGGTCAGTTTTCCGACACCCTGCAATCCGAAGACCACTTCGGTCAGCAGCGCGCCGCCGCCGACCAGGGCACCGAAATCGAGGCCAAACATGATGACGAATGCGACCAGCGAGGTCCTGAGGCCATGATGCAGCAGCACCCGGCGCTCGCCGATCCCCTTGGCCCGGGCCGTGCGGATGAAATCCTCCTGCATCATCTCGATCAGGCTTGCCCGCAACACCCGTCCATAGAGGCCAACATAGAGGGTTGCCAGCGTGAACCAAGGAATGACAAGCGCCTTGAACCAGCCCCAGGGATTCTCGGTCAGGGGGATGTAGCCGAGCGGCGGAACCCAGGAAAACAGCCAGCTGTCGTGCCAGCGGCTTTGCGTCAGCAGGTTGGCGACCTCGCCCAGCCAGAAGACCGGGATCGACACGCCTACCAGGCTCAGGATCATCAGCATGCGATCGATGAATGTCCCGCGCGTTGCGCCTGCGATCACCCCGACGATCAGTCCACCCAGCACCCACAGCACTGCCGCGCCGCCGACCAGCGACAGCGTTACGGGAATAGCGCTTATCACGGTCGGGATGACGCGCTGCCCGCGATTGACGAAGGAGGTGAGATCGCGGCTGACGAAAAGCCGGTTCATCATCAGCCCATATTGCACCGGCAATGGCCGGTCGAGACCGAAATCGTGGCGCACCTGGACCAACGTCTCTTGCGAAGCATTGCGGCCGGCAATGCGCGCCGATGGATCAGCGCCGGGCGTCGCAAAGAAGATCAGGAAAGCGACGACACTGATGCCGAACATGACCAGCACCATCTGGCCAAGCCGGAAGCCGAGCGCGGCGAACACTAGACGCCCCTCGGCGAGGATTTCGGATCGAGCGCGTCGCGCACGCCGTCGCCCAGAATGTTAAGGGCCAGCACCGTGATGACAATGGCTAGCCCCGGTGCCAGTGCCACGACCGGCCGCGAATAGAGCAGGCCCTGGCCGTCCTGGATGATCGTGCCCCAGCTGGCATCCGGCGGCTGCACGCCAATCGACAGGAACGACAGCGAGGACTCCGTCATCATGTTGAGCGCCAGGATCAACGGCACGAAAACGATGATCCGGGTCACGACATTGGGCATGATGTCGCGCAAAAGGATGCGCCAGGGCGACGCGCCCAGGCCGATCGCGGCGATCACGAATTCGGCATGCATCAAGGTCAGGACATGGCCACGGATCGGCCGCGCCACATAGGGCACATAGACGATGCCGATGATGAAGACCGGTAGCCACAGGCTGCCGGAGCGGATTTCGAATGGACCGATCTGGATACTCTGCGCGATCAGTACGATCGACAACGAAATCGCCAACAGGAAAATCGGAAAGGCCCAGAGCACGTCGAGAATGCGCGACAGGCCGATGTCGACGATACCGCCGAAGAAGCCGGAAACAACCCCCAGAGACGTCGCGAGGACAAGGCAAAGCACGGCTGCAGCACCCGAGATCAATAGCGAATCCCGCCCGCCGTAAAGCAGCCGCGCCGCGACGTCACGGCCCTGGTTGTCGGCACCGAGCATATAGGGGCCGATGCGCCAGGTCGGCCCGATCGGCGTCATGCCGAGGCCAAGGCCTTCGGTAGAGGGCTGCAGCACCGGCTGGGCCACCCCATCGACGACGATCTCGCCATTGAGATTGGTCACGAATGGATCGGTGCCGGAGACATATCGCGCATAAAGCGGCGCCGCGAGCGAGGCGATCACGATGGCGACGAGCACGGCGAATGCCGAGATTGCCGAACGATCGCCTTTCAACTTGCGCCATGCCGTGCGCCACGGGCCATCGGTGGCCCGGCGAACCGGGACGGCGGGCTGGTCCGCAATGACATTGACCATGAACAGGATTGCCTACGAAATATCTCGGCCTGGAAAATGCGCTGATCCGCCGGAAAAGGAAATGCGACGGAGAGCCGGCGGCGCTCCGTCGCATTGGCTCCGGGAGGTTATTCCACCCAGGACTGGCTGACGATCCAGTAGAATTGCGGGCTGAAGGTGAAGTTCTTCAGCCTGGAAGAAATGACATCGACACGCTTCGGTGTGAACAGGACAGCGACCGGAGCCTTGTCCGTCACCGCCTTGTCGATGGCGGTCCAGAGTGTCGCGCCCTTGGCCGGATCGGCGATGGTGGCTGCCTCTGCCTCGTCCATCGACGCGTCGATCGACTTGTCGCAGAACCCCGAAATATTGACCGAGGCGTCGGAACCCGGCGTGAACGAGGCACAGCTGAACAAGACCTCCAGGAAATTCGACGGCGCCGGGTAATCCTGGAACCATTGCGAGATTGAAATCTGCACCTTGTTATTGGTGTTCTGGATGTAGGTGAACTGTATGTTCTGCGAGATCGGCTTGACCGACGTCTTGTAGCCAAGCTGGTTGAGCACATCCTGCAGGTAGACGCCGATCGCCTTGGAAACCGTGGTGTCCTCGGTGATGATCGTCACCTCCTGACCTGCGGTTCCCGATTCAGCGACCAATTGCTTGGCCTTGTCCATATCCGGCGTGGACCACTTCTCGCCCGGATTGGCGGTGAACGGGCAATAGGCTGCAAATGACGGGAAGCCCGGCGGCAGGATCTGACAGGCCGGCTGCGCCAGATTGCTGCCACCGAACAGCTTGACGATCGCGGCGCGGTCGATGGCCAAGTTCACCGCTTGGCGAACGCGGATGTCGTTGAACGGCGCCAGATTGGTGTTCATCGGCGCATACCACATCGCCGTCAGCGGGTGCACCGTGACCTGCTTGGCATATTTGGTGCCGAGTTCGGTGAGACGGTCGGACGGTGGCGGATCGAACATCCAGTCCGCCTGGCCATTCTCGACCGCCGTCACCGCCGCCTCGTCAGTGAGGCCGAATTCATAGTCGATCTCGTCCGGATATCCGGCCGGCTGCGCTTCCTTGCTCCACTCCTTGAAATGAGGGTTGCGCACAATCTTCATCAGCTTATTGGGGTCGTAGCTGGCGATCATGTAGGGTCCGGTACCCGGGATCGGATCGGTGCCGGCGTCCTTGAGCGGCGCGCTCGCGGGCAGGATCGACGCGTGCGGAACGGCCAGTTTCTGCAGGAACTCGGCATCCGGCTGGGCCAGGTTGAAGGTAATGGTTCCGGCCGCATCGTCGACCGACAGGCCGCCGTCGAGGGTGCATGTTGCGGGAGCCTTCAAGCACGCATCCGCACCGACGATGCCTTTGTAGAAGGTCCCGGCCGTCGGCCCGCTGATCTTGAAGATGCGCTGGAACGAAGCCACGACGTCCTTTGTCGTAACATCCGAGCCATCCGCGAATTTGATGCCCTTGCGCAGCTTGAAGACGTAGGTCTTGCCGCCGTTCTCGACTTGCGGAAGGCTTTCCGCCAGGTCCGCGACTACCTCGAAGCCGGTCTTGTCCCCGGCCTTCTTGTAGGTCACCAGGCCATCGTAGAGGACATAATTGATCTGGAAATACTGCAGCGTGTAGTTGATGTGCGGATCGGCGGTGCCTGCCGCGGCATTGGCCAGCAGTCGGAGTGTGCCGCCTGGCTTGCCCTCGGCGGCCAAGGCACTGCTTGCCGGCGACATCATGGTCACGCCGAGCAGAGCCAGGCCGGGTATTAACGCTGCAAATGCTTTTTGGGGTCGCATATATGTTCCCTCATGGAGGCGTGTCGGCCTTTGCCGCGCTCATTCGGTCGATCGACTATCGCGCGGCTAAAAACAATCCTGGGTTTGCGATCGGCGTCCGCTACTTCGCCCAATTGCAAAGACTACGGCGAGCGAGGTCGGGCGGGATAGCTATTAAGATAGATAGGGTCGGACAGGCTTATCCCCGCCTATTTGTTGAGCAGCCGGCCGACATGGCTATTTGACAAGCAATCATCAGGGGGTAAGCTTGCCGGATGCAAAGCCTCCCAGGCGATCTAGAGAGCCGGTTCCGAACTGGAATGAGCATCGACGCTGCCATGGCGGTGGCAACGGAGGCGCTGGAGCCCATCGGTTTCACCGCATTCATCTACGACTATACGCCCGTGCCGGTCAGTCACAAGGGCGAGCTTATCACGCCGTCGCTGATGGCTTTACGCAACGTGCCGCGCGACATGCAGGATCTCTGGTGCAAGGGCGGATATTATCAGCTTGACCCCGTGCAGGAGGCCGCGCTCACCGTATCGAGACCGTTTCTGTGGTCGCACAGCGGCGTTCAGAGCACCGTCATGCAGCGCGTGCTTCAGTCCAAGCACGATCCCGTGGTCAGCTATTTGCTAGACACCAGGATGACCTGCGGCGTCACCGTACCCATTCGCCTTGCCGGCGGCGATCTCGCCACCTTCACCGCGATCCGTGCCGATCCGGAGGCCGGGTTCGAGGTCGAAGCCAGACCCTTCATCGCCGAGATCGGCGATCTGGGTCATCTGCTGCACGATTCCGTCTACGCCGGTTTCGACGCCGGAATCCGCACCTGCCAACATGTCCATCTGACGTCACGCGAACGCCAGTGCCTGCGCCTGGCCGCTGCCGGACTGACGGCCAAGCAGGTCGCGCGTGAGATTGGCCGCGCGGTGCCGACCGCAACACTGCACCTCAACGCGGCGACCCGCAAGCTTGGCGCGCGCAACCGCTTCCATGCCATCGCGCTCGCCGCCCATTACCGGCTGCTCGAACCGGAGCATTGAGGCTCGCGACCTGCGGGTGATCGGCCTTGCCTCGGGCAAACCCATAACCGGCGAACCTATAAATAATGCTAGCTGTAAATGCGCCGGGCCGCTTAGTACCGTCGACCGCAAACAAGGCTTGGGAGAGGCCCACCAAAGTGGCTCCTGCCGCGCCATGATGCGGAGCTTGGACTGTGACGGCACATGCGACCACCGAAGGATTTAGCGGCTATAAGGGTTATCGAACCTGGTACCGGGTGACCGGCAATCTCACCTCCGGCAAGCTGCCCCTGGTCGTCGCTCATGGTGGACCGGGCTGCACACACGACTATGTGGACTCATTCAAGGAGCTTGCCGGAACCGGGCGAGCCGTCATCCACTACGATCAGATCGGCAACGGCAAATCGACCCATCTGCCGGACAAGGGCGGCGACTTCTGGACCGTCGATTTCTTCCTGGGCGAACTCGATGCGCTGCTCGCCCATCTCGGCATTGCCGGGCGCTACGCCCTGCTCGGCCAATCCTGGGGCGGCATACTCTCGGCCGAGCACGCCGTGCGCCGCCCTGAGGGGCTCAAGGCATTGATCCTGGCCAATTCGCTGGCCTCTATGGCTCTGTGGGTGGAAGGAGCCCGGCAATTGCGCGCCGGTCTGCCAGCCGATGTGCAAAGTGCGCTCAACCGCCACGAGGCGGCAGGAACGACCGATCACCCCGAATATGTTGCGGCGACGAAGGCTTTCTACGACCGCCATGTCTGTCGCGTCGTTCCAATGCCCGCAGAGGTCGCCCGGACATTTGCGGCAATCGAGAAAGATCCGACCGTCTACCACACGATGAACGGCCCCAATGAGTTCCACGTCATCGGCACGATGCGGAACTGGACCATCGTCGACCGCCTGCATCAGATCGAGGCGCCGACCCTGGTTTTCCGCGGCTTCTACGACGAAGCGACCGAGGCCTGCGTCCAGCCCTTTCTCGATCGTATTCCGCACGTCGAAGGCCTGGTCTTCCCGAATTCCAGCCATATGCCGCATGTCGAGGAAAAGCACGACTGCCTCGCCGCCATCGGCCGCTTCCTGGCCAAATACGATTGACGTTCCAGCCTGCCGCCTCATTTGTCCGCCGACGCACATTGTCATGCCTCGGTGATGGCGACGCCACGCGATGTGGACGTCCCGCAAAGGCCCGCAGGGTCGTTCGATGCGGCTAAATCACGGACAGAATGCCAGATCAGGGACAGCATAAAGGAGCCCTCTTCGAGCGTCTTTTCCATTGCCGGCGGAGGCGGAGGCCTAACGCTGCGGCGCAGATTGGATCGAAGCGCGGCATATCGCCGGCGTGGCCGGAATCAGCCTGCCTGAATGGGCATCCCGGTCGTTGAAAAACCTGACGGATACGGCGTGGGAGGGACCCGGTGCGCTAGGTACGGAAAGTATAGGACCCAAAGTTTCGCCAAGCAGTTGCAACCGAATCCATTAGCCGCCGTTAAAGTGCGGGTGATCTAGCGGGGCATGGGGAGGCTTTCATGCAGACGTATCTCGTCGAGCGTATGGACGGCGACGATGTTATCTCGGTGCGCGTTGTCAACGCGCCGAGTCCGTTCAGAGCCGCAGCTATGACGACGGGCGGGCGTATTACCTTCCGAACGTGGGAAAAGGATTGGATCCGCGTGACCGACGAAAATCGGGGACAGATCTATGCATATTGTTTCGTCCCCGGGAGCTATTCCGACACCGAAGCATCGCCGGTATCGCCCGGGAGAAACACCGAATAGGCAATATGCCTGAATAGCGGCAATTCCGTCTTCGGTCTCACCTTGATCTTCGATCCCGCCGTGGCGTGTGTGGAACAGGCGTTGCCAACTTGGCACAAAGACCGGTGCTCGCTGCGTCATGCGCACCAGGCGGGCCCGGCATGATTGGCTCGGCCGACGGCTTGCGAAACAGGGGAAGGGCATCATCAGAATGATCGATGAAAAGATTGGGGCGGGGGGCGATAAGTGACCCTAATCTTAGCGTGGGCAACTCATGTCTTCGGCATATTTGGGATCAGAAATCGCGGATCAGGATCTAGCGGTGGATTGTCAGACAGCGACCTCCGATAAATGGTCAAGTGTCCCACAATACGCACTGGATCAGGGTGGTCCCGTACTGCGCCCATTTCAAAGATTGGGCGCCGATTTTACCAACATTGCCGCCTTCGAGCACCTGAGAAGTATCGTCCGCCAGTACCCCGACAAGCTTGCAATCAGCGACGGCGCCAATCGTGTGACCTATTCCCAGCTTCTCCGGTCAGTTGAGACGCTGTCCTACCAGATCGCGGCGGCCGTCCCAGACGGACAGGCGATAGGTATTCTTCAGGCCAACTCGGCCTGGTATCCCATCGCCATGCTGGCAAGCATGTCGGCTGGACGGCCTTCGGTGCCACTGAACGCGCGAGATCCTGGCTCGCGGATTCTTGAAATCGTCGCCGGGGCGCGGCTCTCAGCCATCCTGGGCGAGGGCAATGTCCGACCCGACGGCTTGCCTGACCGGGTCAGTTGGATCGATGTGTCCACCAATGCGGCCTCGCAGGCTGGGCAAGTGCCTCAGTCTTATTCCGTATCGGTCGATGCGCCCGCCATCGTGCTTTATACGTCAGGAAGCACGGGCCGGCCCAAAGGCATCGTTAACAGCCAGCGCAGCTTGCTGTGCCGGGTCCAGCAATATGTCGATGCATGCCACATCAACTCGGATGATGTTTTCCTGCCATTGACCGGACCCGCCACAATCGCGGGGTGCCGGGAAATTCTTGCAGCTCTTCTCACCGGCGCCACCTTGCATCTGGTCGAAGTCGAAGCGGTCGGCTTGCGCGCCGTTCAACGCCTGGTGCGTTCCGAAGGCGTTACAATCACCTATCTAGTGCCGGCGCTGCTTCGCGCGCTCATGGCAGACGGACCTGCTGAGGCGTTCCATTCACTTAGAATCGCCCGGATCGGTGGTGAGAAGGTGCCCTGGACCGACATCGCCCTGCTGCGCGAGGCCGTCTCCGATACGTGCCTCATCCAGATCGGTTACTCGTCAACCGAGACCACCGGCGCCCAATGGTTCTTGCCGCGAGACTGGCCGGAGCATGGAGATTCGGTTCCAGTTGGCTGGCTGCTGTCTGGAATCACCTTCGCAATTGTCGACGAAACGGGCCGCCGCGTTCAACCGGGCCGCAGAGGAGAGCTTTTGATCAGGAGCCCGTATGTCTTGCTTGGCCATTGGGAGGACGGGGCGGTTGTCCCGGCAACATCAGACCCGGACGATCCAGGCCTTCGGATTTTCGCGACAGGTGACCTCGTTCGACTTGATGATCAAGGCCTACTGCACATCGTCGGTCGCAAGGGGCGCCAGGTAAAGATCAATGGTCGACGCGTCGAGCCAGCCGAACTCGAACGGGTGCTGCGTTGCGCACCCTCTGTCGCGGATGCTGTGGCAATCGTGGCTGCGGCGAATGAGCTTGTCGCCTTTGTTGTTCCTCGGCGCTCGGCCGAAGCGACCTTTTCGGACGAGCTTCGCCAGCTTGTCAGGACCAATCTGCCGCCGCCGCTGCGTCCCTTGCGGTTGCACACTATCGCCGAAATTCCGCATCTGCCGAGCGGCAAAGTCGACATCACGACACTTGCAGAGATGGATCTTTCCGCCAGAGAGACAGCAGCGACCGCGCGTCCGGTCGAGCAGCGAGGCAAGCTGACGGCGCAGCAGGTCGTCCAGCGGGCATGGACCAGCATTCTCAATACGCGCGTGGCGACAGGGCGCTGGGATGACGCCGGAGGAGATTCGCTGAAGCTGCTGCACTGCGTCATGGAAATCGAAAGCGCCATCGGGCAGGAACTCGGTCTTGAGGCCTTCACCGTCGGGATGAGCCTGGACGAAATGGTCAAGGCGGTCGTATCTGCCCAGGCAGGCGATCACAGCGCGCGCGCCGAGAAGCACAAACCTCCCATTCTTTTTCTGTTCCCGGGATCCGTCGGCTATGGCCCGAGCCTTGCTGCCTTTGCAGCAGCGATGGGCAAGGTCACCCGCGTTGCCCCGATCAGGTATCCGGCTCTGGCTCTGATACTGCGCGGACAAAACAGCCTCGCCGACATGGCCGATGCCGCCGTCGAGCAGATCCGCCGCGCTCAACCGTCGGGCCATGTACGACTTCTCGGCCATTCGCTCGGTGGCGCTGTTGCTTTCGAGGTTGCGGCGCGGCTGCTGGCCGCGGGGCGAACCGTAAAGTTCCTCGGCATCCTCGACACCAGCCTCGTCGGCGAGCGAAGCGCCTACTTGGAGACGTTTACGCGCACATTCAATCGAATCCGGACCAACCGCGTATCCGCTTACCGGATGGCTTGCCGCGCCCTCGCGAAAGTCGCCGTTAAAATGAGGCGAGAGGCGCAACTGGTCCAGCTTCTCGATCGCTACGCTCAGGGACAGTTCAATGCGACGAGCTTTAGAACCAAACTGGAACTGCAGGAGGTTTTGCGGGCACGGGCCTTCTTCCAATGGCTGACGGAGCCGAAGCCGGCGCTGCCGATCACCGGCACCCTGTTTCGCTGTGCTCGACCCGGAATGACTCTGGCCATCGGCTGGGATCGCGTTTTCGCCCATCTGGAGGTGATTCCGATCGTCGGCACCCACATCGATCTGGTCATAGAGCCTTACCTCGCCACCAACCGTCCCCTCATCGAGAAAGCGGTAGCGCAAACCTATTCGCCAACCGAGTCTCGCAAACTGGAGTACAAGCCATCGACCTGATCTCAACATTCGGCAAGGACGCGCTGGTGCTCGATGCTGGCGCGGAAGTCGATCGGATCGTCCAGATCTTGCGGCAGCAGGTCTTTGGCACGCTGCGACGTCGAGGGGCGGTTGTCGGCCTCTCAGGCGGCATCGACAGCTCAGTCGTCGCCGCGTTGTGTGTTCGCGCCTTTGGGAAAGACAAGGTCCTCGGGATATTCATGCCGGAGCACCATTCCTCCGGCGACTCGCTAAGGCTCGGCCGCACTGTTGCCGCACAGCTTGGTATCGATACGATCCTGGAGGATATAACGCCGGCCCTTGAAGCGATCGGCGCCTATAGACGGCAGACCGAAGCAATCCAGACTGTCGTTCCCGAATATGGGGACGGCTGGAAATGCAAGCTGGTGCTCGCCTCGGTTCTCGAGAGCAACGGTCTCAACATCACGCGCCTCACGGTTCAGGACCCTGACGGCAGGACTGACACGGTGCGTCTGCCGTCGGCAACCTACCTGCAGATCGTCGCTGCAACCAATTACAAGCAGCGCCTGCGCAAGATGACCGAATACTACCATGCCGACCGCCTCAACTACGCGGTAGCGGGCACACCGAACCGCCTGGAGTACGACCAGGGCTTCTTTGTCAAGCAGGGCGATGGAATTGCCGATCTGATGCCGATCGTCCATCTCTACAAGACCCAGGTCTATCAGTTGGCCGACTATCTTGGGGTGGAGGAAGAGGTCCGGCGCAGACCGCCCACCACGGACACCTTCTCGATGGCGCAGAGCCAGGAGGAGTTCTACTTCGCGCTGCCTTATTATCTGATGGATCTGTGCCTCTACGGCTTGAACCACGGGATAGCTGACGAAGACGTCGCCGAGGCCACCGGCCTCACCGTGGCGCAGGTCCAGAAAGTCTTCAAGGATATCGACAGCAAGCGGCGCGCCGCACGTTATCTTCACGCGCGGCCATTGGTGTCCTCTTCAATGGGCGAAGGCTAGGCGATGTGCGGCATCGCCGGAATTGTGTCGCTGAGCGCCGCCGCGGCTCCCCCGCCCCGGGATGCGCTGATGCGCATGGTGGGCGCGCTGGCGCATCGCGGCCCGGACGAGCGCGGCCTTTACCGGGACAGACGTGCGGGATTGGCGCATGCCCGCCTGTCCGTCATCGATCTCGCAAGCGGTCAGCAGCCACTCGCCGGCGCGGGCGACACAATGTGGATCGTCTTCAACGGCGAAATCTTCAATTATGTCGAGCTGCGACAAGACCTGGTCGCGCTCGGCTATCGCTTCCGCACACGCAGCGACACCGAGGTCATCGTCCATGCCTATCATGCCTGGGGCGAGGCCGCCTTCGAGCGGATGAATGGGCAGTGGGCAGTCGCCATCTGGGACTCCGTGGCGGGTCGTCTCGTCTTGTCGCGGGATCGGTTCGGCATCTGTCCTCTACATTTTTGCGAGCACGGCGGGCGGCTTTACTTCGCCAGCGAAGTGAAAGCCATTTTCGCGGCCGATGCGGATATACCCCGCGCCTTCGATCCAGCCGGCATCGATCAGACTTTCACACTTTGGACTGTTACGCCGCCACAGGGCGTGTTTGGAGGAGTAAGCGAACTCACGCCTGGGCATATTCGTATTTATGACAGCGGCGTCGTTCGCGACCGGGCTTTTTGGAAGCCTGACTATCCCGAGATTGACGGACCCGGCGATGATGAATTCAGCGGCTCGCTTGATGATGCGGTGGAGGAAGTGCGCAGCGCCCTGGAGGCCGCGACGGCGCTCAGGATAGTACGCGCCGACGTGCCGGTCGGCTGCTATTTGTCCGGCGGGCTCGACAGCTCGCTGGTCGCCACGCTGGGGAGACGCTTCGCGGGCGAGCGCTTCCAGACCTTTTCGTTGCGTTTTGCCGACGCCGAGTATGATGAGACGCATTTCCAGCGCCTGGTCGCTGGCGTGGCCGGCAGTGACCATCATGAGGTGGTCGTTTCGCGCAGCGATATCGCCGGCATTTTCCCTGAGGTGATCTACCACACCGAGCGACCAATCCTGAGGACCGCGCCGGCACCACTGTTCCTGCTCTCGAGACTGGTGCGCCAGCATGGCATCAAGGTCGTGCTGACGGGCGAAGGGGCCGACGAAATGTTCGCCGGCTACGATTTGTTCCGCGAGGGCAAGGTCCGCCGCTTCTGGGGACGCCAGCCCGCCTCGACGCGACGCTCCCGTTTGCTGGAGCGCCTCTATCCCTATCTCAGCCGCTCGCCGGTGCAACAGCAGGCGATGGCACGCCAGTTCTTCGGGCGCGACATCCACGCCTGTGACGCGCCTGGTTTTGCGCATGGCACGCGCTGGCGTACCACAAGCGCCATCAAGCGGCTGTTTTCGGCAGACATGCGCGCCCAAACGGAGCGCCGCAACGCCGTATCCGAGCTGCTTGCCCGCCTGCCGGCGGAGTTTTCGCGATGGGGCTCTCTTGCGCAGGACCAGTATATCGAGATCCAGACGCTGATGTCGGGATACCTGCTTTCCTCACAAGGGGACAGGATGCTGATGGCTCATTCCGTCGAGGGGCGCTTCCCGTTCCTCGATCATGAACTCGTGAGGCTCGCGAATTCGCTTCCGGCCGCCTACAAGCTGCGCGTGCTCGATGAAAAGCACGTGCTGAAACGTGTGGCGCAACCGATCGTGCCATCGGAGATCGTCACCCGTAAGAAGCAGCCCTACCGGGCCCCCAACGCGCTTTGCTTCGTCGCAGATGGCGCTCCGGCCTACATTCGCGAAGCACTTTCGGAGCCGGCGCTGCGCGAAGCGAACGTCTTCGATCCTAAGTCGGTTACCCGGCTCCTGAGCAAGTGCCAGGCCAGCGCCGGCGGCGGCGACCTGTCCAACTCCGATAATATGGCGCTGGTCGGAGTGCTGTCGACGCAGCTTCTCCATCAGCAATTTATCGCGAGCCGGCCAAGTGGGGCTCGCACGCTCAAGCTCAGCATCGATATCGACCGCGAACATCGCGAAGAGGTGCTCGCGTGATGCACGGCGCCGTACCGCTCCTGCACGACTATCTCACCCACTCCGCCAGCCGGGTCGGCGGCAAAGTGGCCCTGGTGTGCGGGAACCAACGTGTCACCTATGGCGATCTCGATACGCGCTCGAACGCTATAGCGCATAGTTTGAGCGAGGCTGGAGTCGCGCGTGGCGATCGGGTGGTGATCTTCGCCGACAACAGTGTCGAGGCTGTCGTAGCGTTCTGGGCCGTACTCAAGGCCAACGCCGTGGTATGCATCGTCAATCCGCTTACCAAAAGCGACAAGCTTGATTATCTGCTCAACGATTGCCGCCCGACGGCACTGATCACCGACAAACACCTGCACTCGATTTTCAGGGAGCCGGCGCGGAATTGCCCATCGTTGCGCCGCATGATCGTTTCCGGGCCGATCGAACGCAGCGACCTGCAAGAACTGCCGCATGCTGTGGGCTGGGACACCGCGGTCGCGGCAGCCCGAAGCACGCCGCCCGCGCGCCGCTGCATCGATATCGATCTCGCGGCGGTCATTTATACGTCCGGCTCGACGGGCGAGCCCAAGGGCGTGATGCTGACGCACCGAAACATGATTGCCGCGTGCGCCTCGATTTCCTCATATCTGGCGCTTGCCGAAGACGAGGTGATCCTCAACGTCCTGCCCCTCGCCTTCGACTACGGTCTTTACCAGATGATCATGGCATTCGGCGCCGGGGCCCGCCTCGTGCTTGAGCGTTCGTTCGCCTTCCCGGCGCAGATCCTTGGGCTGATCAAGCAAGAGAGGGTGACGGCTTTTCCCGGCGTACCGACCATCTTTGCCGCACTCGGGGAGCTCAAGTCTCTCAGGGATCAGGATTTTTCGAGCATTCGCTACGTCACCAACACTGCGGCCGCCCTGCCGCTCAAGCACATTCTCCTGCTTCAGGAGCTGTTTTCTGGCGCCCGTATCTATTCGATGTACGGCCTTACTGAATGCAAGCGCTGCACCTACCTGCCGCCGGACGATCTGAAGCGAAAGCCGTTGAGCGTCGGGATCGCCATCCCCAACACGGAAATGTGGATTGTCGACGAGCATGACAGGCGGGTCGGCCCCGGCGTCGTTGGTCAGCTCGTCATCCGCGGAGCGACGGTGATGAAAGGCTATTGGGGCAAGCCGGAGGCGACAGCCAGGAAGCTCAAGCCCGGCCCCCTGCCGGGTGAGCAGGTCCTGTACACCGGCGACTACTGCCGGATGGACGCCGAAGGCTACCTCTATTTTGTTGGTCGCGGCGACGAGATCATAAAATCGCGCGGAGAGAAGATAGCGCCGAAGGAGGTGGAAAACGTGTTGATGAACATTGCGGGTGTACGGGAAGCCGCGGTCATCGGCGTTCCGGACGAGCTGCTCGGGCAAGCAGTGAAGGCCTTTGTCGTGATGGAGCAGGGAAGCATGATCGGCGAAAAGCAGTTGCAGAAAGAATGCCAGAGACGGCTGGAAAACTTCATGGTTCCGAAATCCATCGTCATCGTACCCAGTCTGCCGATCACCGACACGGGCAAACTCAAAAAAACGGCCCTGTCATGAGTCGGTACCAGAGCGAAGTTGATCAGCATTCATTTTTTATACCGGAGGCGAAATCAATGTTATCTACTAAGGCTAGAACCGATACCTACAGCGAACAAATTCGCGCTTTCCTGGCTTCGAATTTCTATATAGCCGATCCCGAGAGCCTGGAGAGCGACACCTCGCTCCTCGACCAGGGCATCGTGGACTCGACGGGTGTGCTCGAGGTAATTGGCTTCATCGAGGAGACCTTCGGCATCACGGTCGAAGACAGCGAGCTGCTGCCCGAGAATCTCGATTCCATCCAGGGAATTGCGCAATACGTCATGCGCAAGAGAAACTGATTGCCGAAATCTCGCGCAACTCTGTTTCAACTTCCCGGCCGTCTCTAGCCGCGACAGTGCGTCTAGGCCTGCCGCGGATGCGATGCTTACGCCTGCGCCTTCGTATGTCCCACAACCACCCTGCCCTCGCCGGCCTGGTTGGTGACTGCCCGGATACTCTCATAAGCCTTGGAACGCTCGAGCAAACTCATGACCTGCCGGTCCTGGCCAAGCCCCACCTCGAAAAGCAGGATGCCTCCGCGCCGCAAATAACGCGGCGCCTCCTTGAGCACCCGCATGTGGATGCTCAGGCCGTACGGGCCGGCTGCGAATGCTTCACGTGGCTCGAGCTCGACCAGATGCGAACGGTCGCCCTCGAGCCGTTTTTCCGAAATGTAGGGCGGGTTGCAAACGATCACGTCGATCGTGCCGTCGAGCTCCAGGCCGGAGAAGGCGCTGAACAAGTCGCCCTGAAGCACCGTCACCCGATCCTCTATTTCAAGATGGGTGACGTTGCGGCGCGCGACCTCCACGCATCCGTCGGTAAGATCGCTTGCCCACACGCGCGCGGTCGGAGCGTGGTGCGCGATGGCGCACGCCAGATTACCCGCCCCACAGCACATGTCGACAACGCGAGGCACAGGCAAATTCAGTTGGCTCAGAACATCGAGAGCGGCTTTGCCGAGCAGTTCCGTTTCCGGCCGAGGAACAAGCGCACCGGGCGAGACGAGCAACTGCAATCCCATGAAGGTGCTGCGGCCCCGGCCATAGGCATCGGCGACATTGATCTCTTCGCTCACGACACTCGCCTCCCGTTTTAGCCGCCGTTAGTGGACGACAATGGCGTATCGCTGAAGTGTATCTCAAAAACGTTTAACTCTCGATCGACAAAATCAAAACCCATTCCGTCCCCAGACGCTTTGAAGCCTTGATGCTACAAAGATGACCATAAGCTTCTGCGCCTTGTCAGGATTAGGAATATCTCCTTACTCGAGCCAGTTATCCCCAGCCTGGCGAGCCAGTTGCCGAATTCTCAGCCTGGCGTCACGATTTTGCTACATTTTAATCAAAGAAGGCACGTATGTAAGCAATTCGTAATGTTCCAGCAGCGGGGCGGAGCTGCTGCTTCCCGGAAGGTTAAAGTTTGTCCCTCATCGAAAGAATCGACGAGATTGCGCGGCAATTTCGCGTCAACGAGCGCACATCATGAAGTCGACCAAAGGGCGCTCGCTCGATCTACGCTCCGCAATGTTCGGCTGTGTGCACGGCCTCGTCGGCGTAGGCGTTTTCTCCGCATTGATAAATATCCTCGCCTTGACCGGCTCCGTCTACATGCTCCAGGTCTACGACCGCGTGCTGCCTTCGCAGAGCGTGCCGACGCTTATCGGATTTACAGTCGGAATGCTGGGACTTTACGCGGCCTATGGGCTCCTCGATTTCGTGAGGCTTCGCCTGTTGGTCCGCATCGGCAGCCGCCTGCATAGAAATCTTCAGCAAAAGGCGTTCGCAGCCTCGCTTTCCCTGCCCCTCGTCGCCGGGCCGGATGCGAACCGGGTACACCCGCTTCGTGATCTGGACCAGCTACGTGGCTTTCTTTCCGGGCTGGGGCCGACAGTCTTATTCGACGCGCCCTGGATACCATTTTATATGGTGGTCATCTATCTGCTGCACCCCGCGCTTGGCGTGCTGGCAACGCTCGGTGCATGCGCCGTTGTGTTTTTGACGGTGCTTGCCGAGATCATCGGCCGCAAACCTGCGGCTCGTGCATCTGAAACACTCGTCGCGCAGCGGCTGCTGGCCGATTCCGGCCGCCGCAACGCAGAAGTTGTTCAGGCGATGGGCCTGTCCGCTCCGCTTAGCCGGCGCTGGAACGAGGTCAGTCATCTTTATCTGAAGAACCAGGAACGGCTTTCCGACGTCGTCGGCGCAGCGAGCTCACTGTCGAAGACGCTCCGAATGGCCTTGCAATCATGTGTGCTGGGGCTTGGTGCCTACCTTGTGATCGGGGGCGAGGCCTCGCCGGGCGTGATCATCGCATCGTCCATTTTGCTGGGCCGCTCACTGGCGCCGGTCGATGTGGCCATCGCAAACTGGAGGGGATTTCTGGCAACCCGCAAAAGCTATTCCGAGCTAGCGGCAACGCTGGATGCCTTTGCTAGCCAGCAAGAGACAATGGAACTGCCGCACCCAAAGGCGGAACTTGCGGTCGAAGAATTGACTGTCGCGCCACCAAGTCTGCAGAAGCCAACCATCTTCAATGTAAGCTTCCGCTTGGCAAGAGGCGCAGGGTTGGCGGTCGTCGGCCCGAGCGGCTCCGGCAAGACCACGCTCGTGCGCGCTTTGGTCGGGGCATGGAAGCCGCTTCGTGGCACGGTAAGATTGGACGGCGCCTCGCTCGATCAGTGGAACTCAGAACTGCTCGGCGTTCATATTGGCTACCTGCCACAGGACGTTGAGCTGTTCGATGGGACGATCGCCGATAACATTTCGAGGTTCGGCGGCAAAAGCGACGCAAAAGGCGTGCTGGCAGCTGCCAAGGCTGCGGGCGTGGACAAGATGATTATGCGTCTTCCGCAGGGTTTTCAAACACGCATCGGAGAAGGCGGCGCGGCCCTTTCGGCTGGGCAGAGACAGCTCGTCGGGCTTGCCAGGGCACTTTACGGCGATCCATTCCTCGTCGTTCTTGACGAACCAAATTCCAATCTGGATGCAGACGGCGATGCTGCTTTGGCCGGCGCAATCCTGGCAGTGCGTCAGCGCGGCGGTATCGTGATCGTCGTTGCGCATCGCCCCTCCGCTCTCGTCAACATCGATCAGGTACTCGTCCTGTCGAACGGGATGCTTCATTCGTTCGGCTCGCGCGAAGACGTTCTGGCAAATGTGGTCCGCCCCTTCCCGCGTCCGGACAAGCCAAACATTGTCGTTCCGCTGCAGCACGGTGCAAGCGGGCATGCGTGAGGTATTGCTTAGTGTCTAACGTGACCATTTCGTCATATACTGCGGTTGGCGGCGGCCAGCCGACCGGGGCGAAGCCGGAGCCGGATGGCATTCGAGCCAATCTACCCTGGGGTAACCTGGTCCGGAGCCTGGCAGCGAATTGTCGTTCCGCCGCACAAAGCTGCAGCCGGACATATGGGAGGTATCGCTCTACCGTGTCGTCATACGTCGCCGCCGGTGGCGAGAGCCGTTCGTTGGAGACGAAGCCAGATCCGGAAGGCATCCGGGCCAATCTGCTCTTGGGCCTGGCAACCAGCTTGCTGTTGATCTTTGGCGGAGGGCTCTGGTTGGGATTGACCAAGATTGCCGGCGCGGTGATTGCGCCTGCGACTGTAGTGGTCGAAAGCAACATAAAAAAAGTCCAGCATCAAACCGGCGGCACCATCGGCGGAATCTTCGCGCAGGACGGCGATCATGTGAAGGCCGGCGACGTGTTGGTCAGGCTGGACAACACATTGACCCGAGCAAACCTGCAGATAATCACCGAAGATCTCAATCGCGCCACCATTCGTCTGGCCCGACTGGAGGCCGAGCGCCAGGGTCTGCCGGAAATGCGGATCCCACCCGACCTCCGGGCTCAAATGGGTGACCCGCAGGTGGCGGCACTTGTCAGTGGCGAGCGTGCCTTGTTTGAAAGCCGTGCTGCGGCGCTGGCTGGACAAAAGGCACAATTGCAAAGCCGCGCGAAGCAGCTTGAACGTCAGATAGATGGCCTCAAATCGCAGCAGTCTGCGACGGACGAGTCTCTGGATCTGCTGACCAAGAACCTTGCAGATGTCGAATCTCTCTACGCAAAGAAGTTGGTGTCCAAGGAGAGGTTGAGCAATGTCAGCCTGGAGAAGACCCGGACTCGGGGCGAATCGGGACGCCTTGTCGCAGCGATAGCGGAGGTACAAGCTCACATCAGTGAAACGGACCTGCAGGTGCTTCAGCTGGACGAACAAATGCGGAGCGACGTGACCAACGAACTTCGCGAAACGGAAGCCAAGCAGACTGAACTCAGTGAGCGCAAGGTGGTGGCCGAAGACGAACTCGGCAGGACAGACATTCGTGCCCCGCAATCGGGCACGGTACAAGAATCCGCGGTCCACACCGTCGGAGGCGTGATTGGCGCCGGAGAGGTGCTCATGATGATTGTGCCCGATTCCGACAACCTTGTCGTCGACGCTTCCATTCCTCCGTCGCGTATCGACGAGATTCATCCCGGACAGCAGGTGTCGATCCGCTTTCCGGCGTTCGACGCCGGCACCACACCTGCTTGCGAAGGCTCGGTCAAGCGCGTCTCCGCGGATCTGATCAAGGATCAGCAACGCCAGCTTTCCTATTTTTCGGCGCGCATCGACGTCGAGAATGAAGGGACCTGTCTGACTGGAGAGAAAATACTCAAACCCGGCATGCCCGCCGAAGTCCACATAAGAACCGACGAGCGCAGTGTCTGGTCCTACTTGATGAAGCCTCTTACCGACCAGTTTTCCAGAGCCTTCAGGCAGTAAGGGGTTGCGAAACGCGGCTCGATCTATCGGGTCGCCGCATTTTCGAGAGCGCTGCTGAACCTGACCTCGATCGTATCTCCCGGCATGACCTCGGTGTCTTCTTGGGCAAGCTGTTTTCGCCATTCTTCGCCGAGCTTGCGAATGATCGTGACCTCGGCCTGGATCCTTTCGCCAGCAACCGGTAACGGCAGGGCGGCCGCTCCCGTGGGCTGCAACTTCTGGCTGGCGGCGCGAAGTCTTGCGCCGACGTCGGCAAGACGCACGTTGGCATCTTTCAGCTCGGTCAGCAGACCGATCCTTCTTTGGTTGTCATTGCGTTCGTGCTGTCTGGCAAAATCGTCCTGCTGACGTCGTGCTCTCATAAGTTCAACCGAGGTTTCGAGTGCCCGGCTGGAAGAGAGAACTAAAGCGCGCCGGACGTCGGCGAGCCGGGTATTGGTCAGATTTCCCGACTCAAACGCTTTCCTTACGCGCGCCAGCTCGTCTTCGTCCGCCTTCACCCCATCCGCTTCGGCCTTCTCGCGCTCGAGCAGCGTCTCGGTTTGTGCAGCGGCATCCTTGCCACTTTTATCGAGAAAGCTCTGCTCTTTCTGGAAATTGTCCAACGAGAGCTTCAGCCCTTCCGCTTCGGCCTGCGCGATCGCCGAGGCAAAACTTGGCGACAAAGGCGACCCTTGTGGTGGCTGCATGTCGAAAGTCGACTTACCCTGAAGTTCGGCGCGGATACGGGCGCTGTGAAAATAGTCTCTCGTGTATTCCCCCCAAAGCGACTCATAATCGCGCCGCAGATCCACCGGATCTGGGCCAACCTGGTTTGCCCGGGACCGCAAAAGGCTGAAACCACCTGACACGGCGATCGCCTGCCGCACGGTCATCAGCGGGCGATAGGCCTGCTGTCCGGGAGTGAGCACGTCGCCGGTCACATAGATCGGCCTGTACTCTGCAATCACGGCGGTCACGTCTGTCGGCTTGACGACGATCATTTGCTCCCGCCCGTCAGGCAGCCGCTGGTGGAATATCTTGGTCGGCAAGATCGTCTGCATGCGTGTCTGTAGTTCGGCCGGAGTCAGGCCGCCAACCGAAACCATCCCGACTTCGGGAAGCGCGATCGTGCCGTCCATCTGGACCACCGCACGTTGCGTTCGCTCAGAGGTGGAGGCAATTCCTATCTCGACGGTATCGCCGGCGGAAAGTCGATAAGCAGCCCGCGCTTCCGCTGCAGCCGCAGTTTCCATGGCAGCCAACATGCCGAGCATGACAAGAAGGATTCGATTAACGAGGACCATTAGCGGCAATCTCCTTCTGGTTCGACCGCGGCTCTTTCGGCCAATCGAGACGGGTGACGAATTCGTAGACCGGCCCGCCAGGCACACCCCAGTTGCTCGACCAGATTACCTGTGACCCGTCGGGGGACGGCGAGGCATGGGTCTCGCTCCAGTAGTCGGACGGGACGTTGTGGGTCTGCGTGACCCGTCGAACCTCACCGCTGCCATCGAGGCGCAGCGCGATCACCTCTCGGGCAAAGGGCGCCCAGTCGGCATTGGCAGATATCTCATCGGGCTTCCCGCCATAGCTCACGAACGCCCAGCCGGGCCTGTCCAGTGCCCGCAGGGACACATGCTCGGCTTCGCCAAACTTCATAAGCGAGGTGACCTTTCCGTCGGTCAGCCTCCTTTTGATGACGTGATATTTGTCAGGCTCGGATTTGCTGATGCCGACGAAAACTTCGCTGCCGTCTTCGTCGACCGTCATATCGCCATGGCCGGGCCGATGATGGTCCGTCCACCTCTGCCGCAACGCCCCGTCGACGGAGAAAATAGCTCGCTGTTCTGTGTCTTCGTTCACGTTTTGAAAGCACAGGATGTTCGCTCCGAGCGGGGAGATCGAGCAGGCGCTGACGGCTCCGGCAAGTTGGGCAAGATCGATGTCTGGAAATTTCCGGCGCTGCTTGAGATCATAGGCAAATACAACCGTCGCACCATCGCCACGGATCGCGCGCACTGCTATGCGATCGCCGTCACGGCTGGGATTGCCTTTGGACGGCCCGAACTGAAGATCATGGTAATTCGGCGACACGAACAGCACGTCTTCGCGATTGGTCCGCGGCACCCAGGTCGAAATTTTCCGGTCCTGAACGCAAATCATCAGATCGGCATTTTGCGGATGCCACTCGCATTCAGCCGATCGAGCGCGACGGAAAAGCGGGACATAGGTCTGCCCGTCGAAGAAGCACATGCCATTGCAGCCGTTGGTGATGACGAGGAGAGTCTGGTCTGAATTCCACGCCTGGGAGATGGAATAACGGTGGCTGCAAAATTTTTTCTCGCATACGACGCCATTACCAAGGGCGCCAGGCTTGGTGATGCGCATTAACATTGTGCCGAAGGCTGGATCCGTCGCGGGTTGGAGATAACCGGGCAGATCCATGATCACTGGCGCGACAAACTGTGTCGGCGCGATGTCTTGCCGGCCGCCGGCCGTGGACAAATCCAACGACAAGGCAGCCGCAATCAACAGCAGAGCCAACCCACGCGGGCGAAATGTCATGTCATATAGCCCATCTCATGTCGCACTCGGCCTTCGCTGAGGCGCCCTTGCCACCATCCGATGGTCCGCTCCAACCCTTCGCGCAGGCTGGTCTGGGCACGCCATCCAGTCTTGCTTTCGAGGAGCGAAGAATCGGCCAGCAAGGCACGCACCTCGGAATTCTGCGGCCGCAGGCGGCGCTCGTCGCGGTGAATTGGTTTCCTGCAACCGCTCAACTCGATCACCAAATCCAATATGTCCGAGATCGTCACAGCGCGCTGGCTTCCGGCATTGTAGGCATGGCCAAATTCGAGCTCGGCCGAACCTGCGGTCAAAAACGCCGCCGCCGTGTCCTCCACGAAAGTAAGATCGCGGATCGGGCTAGTGTCTCCCACCATGATCGCCGCGCATTTTTTGTCGAGAGCCTGACGTATGATGGTCGGTACGATGGCCCGCTCACTTTGGCGTGGGCCGTACGTATTGAAGGGCCGCATAATAACCACGGGGATGTCGAACGATCTGGCGTAGGACTCCGCCATCATGTCGGCACCGATCTTGGATGCCGAATATGGCGACTGTCCCTGCAATGGGTGGGACTCGCTGATAGGCATTGTCAGCGCTGTGCCATAAACCTCGCTTGTCGAAGTGTGCACCACACGCTCAGTTTCCCATTGGCGCGCCGCCTCGAGGACGTTGACCGTGCCCAGGATGTTGGTTTCCACATAAGACTGGGCGGCGGCATACGAATACGGGATAGCGATCAGTGCAGCGAGATGGAACACGACCGCCTGGCCACGCATGATTCTATTAAGGAACGCGCTGTCGCGAACATCACCGCGGATAAGGTTCAACTGGCTTCGTATGGTGTCCGGTAAATCGTCCAGCCAGCCGTGGCTGTCGAAGGAATTGTAGAGAGCTACCGCGGTGACGTCGGCACCGCTACGGACAAGCGCTTCGGTGAGATGCGAACCGATGAACCCATCGGCACCCGTAACCAGAACTTTCCTGCCCTTGTATGCCATGACCAAGCGTTCCCCCTATGACGTGAGGCACTGAATTTGCAAATCCACGAGAGCGCCGATGTCCCACCTGCTCTCAAGTTCCGATCGGAGGCGGTGAAACGACGCCAAGCACCGCCAGCAGCCCGCGCACCATCCAGACGACATCAGAGACGATCGTGCGCTTCGGATAATAGGAAAGGTCGAGCCTGGCTTTGGCCGGAAACAGAACCTCGCGGTAGAACAGTAGCGGATCCATGGACCGAGGATAAAAGCGGGCTTCATGCCGGAAGAGAACCTGCGCAGGACCCAGCAAGCCTGGCTTGTATTGTAAAACACCCTCGAAGCCCCCGCGAAAACAATCGGCGAAGACAAGGCTCTCCGGGCGCGGCCCGACGATTGCCATCTCGCCTCTGAAGACGTTCCAAAGCTGCGGCAACTCGTCGAACTTGGTGGCGGCGAGGAGCCGTCCTATCGGCGTCATGCGGCTGTCATCGGTCATGGTCAGCGCCAAGCCACCGGGATCGCATTGCACGCTGAACTTGCGGAACTTGTACATGCGGAATGGGCGAGCACCGGCCCCGACGCGGGTCTGCGTAAAGAAGATGGGCCGACCGCCTTCTAGCAGCAGCGCCACGGCAATCAGCAGCATCAGCGGAGCAAAGACGATCGCCGCGGCCGCAGCAATGACGAGGTCAATTGCTCGTCTCACAGACCCATGGGCGGCGCTCGAGACGTTAGGCCGGTGAATGGCTAGGTCCAGGGCATTCATGCGGCTGTTCCTGTCTGAGCGCAACCGTTCACCGCTGCGGCAAGAGCGACAACTACCGTTTCGACCAAAGGTGCGGTGACCTGCGGATGCAGCGGTACCGTCAGCTCGCGCTGCGCGAAATCTTCGGTGCGCGGTAAACGAGTACCGGGAATAAGCTCACGATAGAGAGTCATCTGGTGCACAGGCGGGTAGTGGATAGTGGTTTGTATCCCCTGCGCGCGCAGTGCGTCGATGACGTCTTGCCTGTCAGCGTAACGTGGCAAAAGGACAGGCATGATGTGGTGGGCTGACGTCCGCGGCTCGTGGAACGGGATGGTCACGGCCGGGCAATGCTTGGTGATGAGACGGCGATACAGCATGACCAGGATACGCCTGATCTCATTCCACTCCTGCAAATTTTGCAGCTGGACCAATCCGATCGCAGCCCGCAATTCATCCATGCGATAATTGAATCCGAGCATGGTGACATCATACTGCGGGGTGCGGCTGTTCAGCCTTTGACGTGTCCCGGTGGTCATCCCATGTCCACGCGCCTGGCGGATTGTCTCGAGCAGACCGGTATCACTGGCAATCACAGCCCCGCCTTCCGCCGTGGTCATGTTCTTGTTGCCGTAGAAGCTGAAGGCGGCCGCGGCACCAAATGTCCCCACCTCCTTCAAGCCCGGCGCATGCGCCGCGTCCTCGACGATATGCAGCCCCCGGGCACGGGCGAACTTCTGCCATTGTTCCCTATCGGCGAGGTAGCCGGCGAAATGGACGAGAATGATTGCCTTGGTACGCGTCGTGCATTTCGCTTCGGCTTCCACGATCGACATCAGCGGCACGTCGGCTGACTCGATGTCGACGAAGACCGGCGTCGCACCGACATAGAGCACCGCATTTGCGGTCGCCACGAAAGTTAAGGATGGCACCAGCACCTCGTCGCCCGGTCCGATGCCAAGCGCGTGCAAAATGAGATGAAGCGCTGCGGTGCAAGAACTGACCGCGACGCAATCCTCCGCATCATGAACGTCGGCAAAAGCTTGTTCGAAAGCTCGTACCTGCTCCCCCATGGTCAGCCAGCCGCTATCGATGACCTTGGTCAAAGCTGTCTTCTCCGGCACACCCAAGATTGGGGCACTGACCAAGAGCATCACAACCTCCTAGACTGATAATTGTGGGAACCGAGCTCGTGACTTCATCATGCAGCCGTCGCGGTGACCTCGATCGAGGCCGACTGGTCTTCCCAGGAAATGGTCTGTGCGTTCTGAAAGTCGTCGACGCGCCCGATATCGAGCCAGAGACCCTCATGCTTGTACACGTGCACGGTTGTGCCGTTCTGCATCATCTGCAGCATCAGGTCGTCGAACCCAAAGGGTATGCCGGACGGGATAAACTGCAGAACGTCCGGGTTCATGCAGTAAATCCCCATGCTGACCAGATGCGAAAGCGTCGGCTTCTCGCGAAAGACCTGCACGGTGTTATCGATTTCGTCGATGACGCCGAAATCCATTTTGATCAGGCGACAGGCTGTTGCGATCGTCACTGGATCGGTGTGCTTACGGTGGGCTGCTACAAATCGACTGAGGCTTAGATCCGTAAGGACATCGCCATTGAGAACGATGAATGGCTCCGTCAGTTCATCCCTGATCAAAGACAGCGGCCCGATAGTGCCAAGCGGCTCCATCTCCTGCGTATATCGAATTTTCAGGTTCCACTGCGAGCCATCTCCACACACGGTGCGGATCAAGTGGCCGAGATAACCGGTTGTAATATAGACTTCCTGAATACCGTTGCGTCGCAACCATTTCAGAAGCATCTCGAGAACCGGCCGTGCACCGATCGGCATGAGCGGCTTCGGCAAGACCGAAGTGAAGGGGCGGAGGCGTGTTCCCATTCCTCCACATTGAATCACCGCTTTCATCCTGGTCCTCCCTTGTTCATTCGGCCTGAACGTCATCGTCATGGCCGGCTATCCTGCCCTGGTCAGCACCCGGGAAACGCGCTCTTGTCCCCTCAGAAGAACCGGTGAGATTTCCCGTAGAAACCGGTGAGATTTCCGCACCGATCCCTGATCCGGACATTGCATCTGGATGGTATGTGGCCGTCGGGGTGGATGTCGTCGTGCGTTCGAATGGTAACAATTCAGCCGTTTTGCTGTTCTATATCTTTGGATCTATGGCAATGCTGAACGACCAGCTGGTCTGTCGGCTTTCCAAAGGCCAGAACGTATGTTCGACGACGTTCGGCGGGTTTCGCTCACAAGGGGCAAAAAAAGGGGAGCGTTTCCCGTCATTTAAGATTATATTAGAAATCTGGCGTTTGCGGTGTTGGGGGTGTCGCGGCGTCGGCTGGATGAATCGACGAGTGAATGGCTACGACTTCAGGCCCATCACCGTTCAATCCATTCAGATACGCGTTGGGGTAGTTCAATGTATCGAATCGTCATCGCCGACGATCACGGCTTGTATCGTCGCGGCTTGCGATTGGCACTGACCGCAGGCATTCCAGGTGTAGAGATATTTGAAGCGTCTTGTTTCGACGCGGTGCTCAGTTTGCTGGCGGAGCAATCGTTCGTGGATCTTGCGATCCTGGACCTGAATATGCCAGGCCTGTTCAACCAAGAAGTGCTCGGCGGGATCCTGTCCGCCTATCCGGATACGCGATTTGCGATCGTTTCCGGAAACGATTCACGCTCGGAAATACTCACGGCTCTGTCGATCGGGCTTCACGGTTACATCGTAAAGTCACAGACGGACGAAGAGGTTGTTTTGGCCGTCAATGAAATCCTCTCCGGGCGCATCTATGTTCCTGCACTTCTGTCACGCCCGGGCGCAACGCAAACAACCCACGCGCACACCCATTCCGACGACAAAGGTCCACAGAGGCGTACCGCTGGCGTCAACCTTGGCAGGCTGACCTCGAGGCAAAAGGAAGTCCTTAAGCTGATGGCGGAAGGCTATTCAAACAAGGAAATTGCGCGCGATCTGGAAATCGCGGAGGCGACCACGAAAATCCACGCTGCTGCGGTTCTGCGTGAGCTGGGGGTACGCAATCGGACGGAAGCTGCCGTTATGCTGAAGACTTGGCTTTCGAGACATGCCAGCTAGAGCGCCGCGGGTTGTTTTGGACGTGCAAATGGCGTCCCAAGACTCCTCCTGCATATTACTGCATACCCAAAGCCGCGGCGCGGCTTTGGGCCAGCGACACTCTTGGAAGGAACCCTGCGCATATTAAAGGCCGCCCAGCGCGACCCGCCTTTAAATATCTGCTTTCCGATTAGAGCACTGCACTACGAACCGATTTCCTTGCGTGACAGCCGCAGCGAATACCGCAACCCTTGGTCCGATATTTCCAGCTTGGGAGAGTGACCGACAAGCGGCGCTCCATCCACTCCGATTATCATGGAACCGAAGCCATGACGGACTACGCTTGAGGTTCGCCGCCGCCCTGATTCCACCCACTCGAACACGATATCACTGCCTATGTCTTCAGCTGCGAACATCCAGCTTACGTCGATTCGGCCTTTAGGATCGCCAAGCGCTCCATATTTCATGGAATTGGTGGCAAGCTCGTGAATGATCATTGCAAAACTCTCGGCGGCGCCTCCCGACATCGCCACGGAAGGACCGCTGACCGATATGGCGCGTGTCCCCATATAAGGGTGCAACTCTTGCGCAATGAGATCGTTTATTGCGCCCGACATGCTGCCGTGGCGTGAAAGAAGCAGATGGGTTGCCTCGAGCGCGCGTATCCGGTCGATCAGCATTTCCTTGTATTTGGTCACATTGTTTCCGGGAACATCGACCATCTTCACGAGCGCCGTGATCACCGCGAAAACGTTGCCGAATCTATGACGCTGTTCGAGCATGATGCGCTCCCGCTTCTTTGCCGCGGCGCGCAGCAGCGTGGTCTGTCGTCTCTCGCTCAGATCGGCAGCCACCCCAAGCCGCTGTCCACCATCACCATGTCTGTCTTCCCTTCCGCGCAGGGCAACCCAGCGGATATGTCCGTCCGGTCGGCGGACGCGTATCTCAACATCGTAATTCGTGATTGATGGTGCGGATTTTCTCGATGCCGCCAACTTTGGCCAGTCCGCCGGATGAACCACAGCCGACAGCTCCTCCAAACTGCGGCTGTTAGCCTGGGCTAGGCCGAGAATGTCCCAGAACGTGTCCGAGCCCTTCACTGTCCCGTCTTTAAGGTCGACGCGCCACGTGGCCAAGCGTCCAGCAGACAGAGCGAGGTCAAGCCATTCCTTCTGAGCCCGAAGCGCTTCGTGAACAGCGCGTCGTTCCGAAATATCGTCGACCACCACGAAGATGCTCTCCGAGAGCCGCCCTTTCGGCACGGACGAAGAAAGCGTCAGCCGAGCCCAGAATACCGTACCGTCCTTTTTTAACAGACGGACCTCGGACACGAACGAAGAAATGTCATTGCCCAGCCTCCCCATCAATTGCGCCAAGGTGTGCCGGTCGTTCGGATGGGCAAGCGTATCGAGCTGCAATTGGGCAAGCTCCTCCTCCTTGTACCCGGTCATCTCACAAAGGCGTTTGTTGGACTGCAGCAACTCACCTTTCTCGTTGGTGTTCGCGAATCCCATGGCAGCACGTTCGAAGGCCCAACGATAACGGCTTTCTGTCGCTCCGACGGCAGCGAGCCTGGCCTCCGCGACCTCCAACAACTCGCGCAAGTCCTGCCGGAGGCGATGGAATGTCATGGCAATCACCCCGCCCGAAAGCAGGAGCAGGATTGCGCGTGCCCAATCTCCATTGGAGATCTGATCGTGTCCTCGTGCCCATAGGCCGACAGTCACCATCAGAATGGTCGCAGCAAGCGCCGGTACGCGATCTTCGAGATAAGCGATAATAATAATAGCCGGAATAAATTCCAGAAAACTGGCGCCTTGCCCAATATAGGCTGACGATTTTATTTCGAATATCAGTGTGGCAGCTAGCACCGATGCAGAGGCAATATGAGTTAGCAATCTGCCCGACGGGTTCGAATTCGACCTGCGCGACTGCGAGCTCATGGACCCAGACTACAACCTTCTGACTAGCCCGTCGAGACTAGCGCAAAAAACGTACAGCTTAGTACCACTGCCGGATTGCCATACCGCTATCATAGCGCGCATTTTATCGGATGCAGCGGGGCCTAAGAGCTGCTTTAGAACTGTCAGACCATGTTGAGTTTTCAAGGCGGTGATGACCATATTCTCCGGCAGCGCATAGAAGACTAGAATCCAGCTACACACAGAATACTATCTGAATCCCGTATACTTACTTCGGGCGTGTGAAACTTTGGGTTAGGGGTAGAAAATGAATCTGATCGATAGACAGGTCGATGCTTCTTCGAGCAATCGGTACATTGCTACGCGGACCAAGTATGACTTTGAAGCGCGGAATACGCGACCCTCTTCTGGTCACCTTCCCGATCGCGCATCACATCCATTGGACGCAAGGCTCGGGGAACCAAAAGGCGGCAGTCTGGAATCCATAACCGGCGTGCTTGATCGCATTGGCTGTGGCTATCTCGTGCTGAATCGCGAAAGAAAAGTAATCGAGTGGAACGCAGCCGCCCAAACCACGCTTGAGCGCCAGGGCGAAGCGGCTGAGACGGCGAGCGGACTTACGGCCGCCCTAAGGCGGCTGATCGCAAATGTTCCGGGCCAATTCCTGCCGGGCTCCCTGTCTTGGGTTGTGATCCGCAGCAGAGGCGACCGTCCGGTGATACTGAACGAGAACGGCGTTATCGCTCCCGACGGAACGAGCATTGTGGCGTTGCTGGATCGGGACAACAGATCTGGGCCAAATCCTCGCACGTTGCAAAGAATGTTTGGCTTGACGAGCGCAGAAACGCATCTCGCCTTGCGCTTGGCTCAGGGCGACGCACCTTTGGAGATCGCCCGCAGCTGGCGTCTCAGCCGCACCACGATCCGTTCCCAGCTTGCCTCGCTGTTCGCCAAGACCGAAACAAAACGCCAGGCGGAACTGGTGGCCCTTCTTGGGCGTATTTCGGTCCTGCCGTAAAGGCAGGCCACTTGAATACAATCGCCGGACGTCAGCATCCGCCCGGGATTCAGACGGCGCAAGTTGGAGTGTCATGACTTGGCAGGTCGTGCATCGCATTGCGCACTCCGCCAGGTTCGATGCGCCGGCGTAGATATCGGAAGCCGCAATCCCGGACTGGTTATTCGGCACTGTCGAACGGATTCGAAAGGCGACAAGTTGGACAATGATCTAGGCAGCGAGTCTGTTCTTGCCGCAGCGGAGAAGGTGGAAATCGCTCGATTGCGTTCGGACCGCGCGGTGAAGAGACTTGCACGGATCGGCCCGATCGTCGTCACCGGCGCGGCAGGCTTCATTGGTTTTCACGTCGCCTTGCGGCTTTTGCGTCTGGGTGTCGAAGTCATCGGCGTCGACAATTTCACCCCCTATTACGATCCACGACTCAAGGAAGCGCGGTTTGCGCGCCTCTGTGCCGAGTCGGGCTTCACTCCGATGCGAATTGATCTGGCGGATGCGGCGCGCGTCCAGTTGCTGTTTTCAGCGGTTCGACCTTCAAACTTTGTGCATCTCGCGGCTCAGGCGGGCGTGCGACATTCACTAGTTGACCCGCATGCCTATGTACAATCGAACATAGTAGCGTTTCTCAACGTCCTTGAGAGCTGCCGGCACTTCGGCGTTAGTCACCTCGTCTATGCCTCGTCGAGCTCCGTCTACGGCTCAAATCGAACCATACCGTTTTCCGAGCATCACGGCGCCGATCATCCTGTCAGTCTGTACGCCGCAACCAAGCGTTCAAACGAATTCATGGCGCATTCATACAGCCACTTGTTCGGCTTGCCCGTGACTGGACTGCGCTTCTTCACCGTTTATGGCCCCTGGGGCAGGCCCGACATGGCGGTCTATATGTTCACGCGTGCGATTATCGAGGGGAACCCAATCGAAGTAGCCAATGCCGGCCGCGTGTGGCGAGACTTCACCTATATCGACGATATCGCTGAGGGCGTGGTTCGCGCACTTGCTGCACCACCGCGGCCCGATCCGCATTGGGACCCTTGCACCGCCGACCCTGCTACAAGTTCCGCGCCGTATCGCGTCTACAATATCGGCAACGACTGGCCCGAGGAGATCAACCGGCTGATTTCGATCATCGAGACCGCGCTTGGCTGCCGGGCGCTTCGCGTGGATGTGCCGTTGCCGCCTGGCGACGTTCTGGAGACACGCGCCGACGTCAGCGATCTTCGCAAGGCCGTCGGCTTCGCCCCGACGACGCGGCTTGAGGACGGAGTGCAACGCTTTGTCGAATGGTACCGGGACTTTCATGGAACGGACGCCGCGTCCAGCATACGGCAACAAACGTTGATGCATGTCGAGGCCAGCGTGTAATCCGCGCCTTTGTCGGAGCGACGAATCCACGCGTCCGCTATCCTGGTCGCGGCTGCTGGTTGGTCAAAAGATCAAGCTGATAAGCTGATACCGCATAGCGTAACGACGACATTTCCGGTCATCGATGCCGCGCGATCCTCGCGGAATCAGCTCATCGCAGGCAACTCAAATGAGCGATCTCAATTCAGAGACTGCAGTTGTACTTGGCCCGGAGCACAAAGAATTCACCGCATCCGCGCTCTGCCGAACGATGTCATTCAGATGGATGATGGTGACGTCCGGGCCCCATCGTAAGCTCTGCTCAACCGCATTTTGCCTCCTCGGAATCGCGAGCTCATGTCCCAAAGCTACTTTCTGAGATCCAGGACGGTTCCTACGGTCGAGAAAATAATCACCCGTGTTCCTCCAAGCCCGATCGGCGGTATTCTTCGCGCGGCAGGAGGCGTTTCGGCCATGGCGATCGCCGGCCAGCTGACCCTCGTCGCCGCTATTCCCGTTTTGGCCCGGCTCTATTCCCCGGCAGATTTCGGGATCTTCACGATTTACCTGTCGATCGTGAACATCCTCGGTGCGATTGCAGCACTGCGTTTCGAGGCCTCTCTCTATGGGGTTAAGGACAGTGCGCGGGCATACGTGACCGTTAAGCTCATTCTCCTTGCCGTCTCGGTGACGAGTGTCCTGGCCTTTGCGGCAGGATTGCTGTGGGCGAGCATCGCTCCAACGCGAGTTGGCCACCTCGCTTGGCTCGTTCCACTTGGGATGGGGGGCGCCGGTCTCGTCGAAGCAGTGAACTGCTGGAGTCTGCGCGTAGGCCTGCTACGCGACTTCGCCCTCGGCCGCCTGATTTTGCCGGCCACCATGGCCCTGCTGCAACTAACTTTTGGGCTCGCCCATTTCGGAGGTGAGGCGATGGTGCATGCTCATATCCTGAGCCAATTCGTCTTTATCGGAATCCTCGGCTCCCGGATTCTGAGCAGGAAGGACATAAACGGCATCGCCCGAGCGCCGTGGCGGACCGTCTTTGCCGTCGCCAGGCGAGAATACAAGTTTCCGTTGTTCGACATTCCCTCGGCCCTAGCGAGTTTTGCCATCATCAATCTTCCCGCAATACTCGTTGGTTCGCTGTTTGGCGCCGCTTTTGCCGGTTACCTGGGAGTTGCGTCGCGGCTGGTCACTGCACCCGTCACGCTGATCGCCAACCCGCTTAGCAATGTTTTTGTATCCGAGGCGAACAAAACCAGCAGTCGAGCACATTGGCTCGGCACCGCGCACGGCCTCTTGATGCTTTCAGCCGGCCTCACTGCGTTGCCAATATTAGCGCTTGGCCTAGCCGCGCCATATATCGTCGTCCCGCTCCTGGGGGCGCCCTGGGTTCCCGCCGCAGACATTATGACGGCGCTGGCGTTCATGGGTGCTATGCAGGCGTTGTCGGCACCGCTTCAAGATGTTCCAGCTCTTCTGCGGCGGCAAGAGGTACGACTTCTCGTCGACGGCGCGCGGATGGCGCTTGTATTTGGCCCGCTACTCGCCGGTGCTGAGGCAGGTTGGGAACCACTCAAAGTCATTTATCTGATGGCGGCTGGCGGCGCCGTCGGGTTTGCACTGAAAACGGCGGCCTCTCTGTATCTTCTCCGCCACGCCGTCGAACCAGCGGGAGCCGCCATACCAAAGCAGAGTCATCACCTCGAGGGAAAAACACTATGAAGCAATCGCAGCTTGATCAGCTTTTAACGACCGATGTGGTTGACCAACATCATCGCGCTGATGCTTCGCGACTGCGCCCTTTCATTTCCGTCGCCATCCCAACGTTTCGCCGACCGGACACGATCCGCCGGGCGATGGATAGCATTCTGAGTCAAGATTTTGCCAGTTGGGAGCTGGTCGTCAGCGACGACGAGGGCCGAGAGGGAGCGACCTGGGCAATCGTGGCCGAGTATGCACGGACCGAGCCTCGCATCCGAATTGTCGAGAACGGCCGGGGCCGGGGCCAGGTCGAGAATACCAACAACGCCATGCTCGCTTGCGTCGGAAAATGGATCAAGCTGCTCCATGACGATGACTGGCTCGCCCCAGGCGCACTCAAGACCTTTGCCGAGGTTTCCACCAAGCATCCCTCTGCTGCATTCATGACCTGTGCCGCGAATATAATTGAGGACGATCGGATGAAATTCCGATTGCCACCGCAAGGGCGACAACGGATCTCCGTCTACTCGAGCCAGCAATGCCTGACGGACCTCTATCTGGTCCGCACGACGCGAAGCCTTGGGATCATCCCGTCGACGCTGTTGATCAATCGCGACGTCATTCACGCGGGTTGCCTGATGCGCGCGCACAATTCCATCCCGGCCGGAGTCGACCAGCTGTTCTTTGTTGACCTGGCATGCCACGGAGACATGGTCGCGATAAATGACGGCTTGATCTTCTACGACGCCACCAATCACCCGAGCATCACTACAACTAAGAATTTCGATGAAGTTGATCAAGTAACTCTTGCTGTCAAAGAGCTTAACTGGAATCTAATTCAGGACCGCAAACATCTTCCTCGCCCCGAGACTTTGTTACGGGCGCTACGGGTTGCTCGTATTCCTAGCAGATTCCACCAGCAGTCCTGGCAAGCGACGATCCAAGACGCCATGCAAATTCTTCGCCCATCAGTTATGAAAATTGCGAGCCAGCATATTCTTACTTACGTGTTTGCCATCCGCCCGAGACTAGGCCGGTTGCGTAGCCGGAAACGAATTTAGCGTGGCGGCATCGTCGAGGCCTGCGTTGGGCCGGCTGGTACGCATTCTACACCGTCGAAGGCGGCTTTCCTTCGTCCAGGCTTCAGGGATAGCGAGATGACCATTTGTCCAGCGTGTGGCAGTGTATCAACCGCAAAATTGTTCGAAGTGACAGCAGACGAGGCCTCTCGACATTTCATCAATCCGCGTCAGGACCCCGATCGTTCTCGAAAGTTAACAAGCCACCTGTCGGATCTCTGGGGCAGTAACACTTGCGACATTCGCAAATGCGCAGAGTGCGGATTCGGTTTCGCAGATCCGTTCGTCGCCGGCGGCTTCGAGTTTTATAACTTAGCCTGGGCGTACCCTTCTTATCCAACTATGAAATGGGAATATGCAAGGACAATCGAAGAGCTCGCGGGCCTGAATACTGGCGGAAAGACTGCTCTCGAAGTGGGATCGGGGTTCGGGTATTTTCTCGACCGGATCAAGAATAAATTTTTCCACACTCCGGATATTTCTGCGGTCGACTACAACGAAACGGCGCGATCGGTATTGGCGTCAAAAGGCTTCAAAACCTTTGCGAACGACTTTCGAGATGACAGCTTCAATTCCATGAAAGACGCGTTCGATTTTATTTTCATGTTTCAGGTTTTCGAGCATATGGACCAAGTTGATGAGGTTTTTGCTCGCTTAAAATATCTTTTGAAGGCGCAAGGATCTGTCTTCATTGCCGTGCCAAATGAAAACAGAACGTACTATATGGAGTCTCACGGCTCGCTCGTAGACATGCCACCAAACCACATTGGCCGATGGACGAAAGAAGCCTTCGATGCCATATGTCGGCGGCACGGCTTGCAATTGAGCAAATGTGAGCGCGAGCCGTTCAATCTCGCCAAATTCCTGAAGCAAGACATCGTCCACAGCTTTTTGCGGAAGGGACAAAAACCAGGTAGCGTGAGTGAGTTCGTGCGGGCGCTTCCGCGAAGCAAAGCGCAACGAATAGCGCAAGGTTTGACTGCCCTCGCGATTTCCCCGTCACGCTTGCCTGCATGGGCATACGCCATCAGGAACGCATCGACGATGGGCGGAAGCGCACTTTGGGCGAAAATCGACAAAGCCTCGTCACCTGCGCTACGGCATTCATCGCCCAGGCAAGCGGCAATGAGCGCTGCGTCACCCCGCCTGCAGCGTGAAGGATGATTTCGGCACTCCCGCGCTGGGGCCGCCTGCCAAGCAGACGAAGGACGGAGTCAGGTGGGTTCCGGAATTCATGAATGCCCGTTCGGCGGCTCCTGGCCAGTTCCGTTATGACACTTCGGACCCACGCTCCCGATGGATCTCGCTGCGGCAACCCGCCTACAGGCGAATGGCCCGCCGGCAGCCGACCGGCGCAGCGCCTAAAGCGGTGATTTTCAACCAAGCGGTGGCGGAAGTAGCAAACAATAGCGCACTTTGGGCGAAAATCGACAAAGCCTCGTCACCTGCGCTACGGCATTCATCGCCCAGGCAAGCGGCAATGAG
>NZ_JBVVQF010000011.1:0-7781 GCF_055811815.1 Mesorhizobium sp. WSM4836 | reverse complement strand
GCCCGCCGGCAGCCGACCGGCGCAGCGCCTAAAGCGGTGATTTTCAACCAAGCGGTGGCGGAAGTAGCAAACAATAGAAACCCGCGCTCGTCATGCCTTCTCCAGCAAAAGATCAGCGCTGTCCCCGAACCGGTAACCCGCATGCTTCCTGAGATTAACCTTCGTGAGAACGCTTGCGATGGGAACCGAAGCTGGCGTATCGCCCGCAAGCAGGTCTAGAACGCCTCGCGCGATGCTGCGTCGCGTTTTCGCCCAGCGAACGGCGAAAAGAACCACGTCGCCCCAGCCTGTCAGGAGTCTGGCTTCTGGTCCCTCAAGCCCCAGCGGCCCATTTATGATGACCACCCGATAGATCGAGTGAAGTTCATCTTTGAAAGGAGAGCCGTCGACACTGGACAGCAAGGGCAGCAGATCCTCCGACGGTGCGAGCGCCATGAAATCGATTCCGATTGCCGACATTCCAGCTATCGCATCGTGCAGCGCACAACGGTCACTGACATAATCTCCGAAAAAATTGGGCGGCTTACGTGCGCTGAATTCCTTCACAAACTCGCCTGTAAGGCGGCGGTCCGTGCGGTCCAGATCAATAAAGAGTACTCGCCCTCCAAGTCTGGTGGCCGCCAAGGCCATGCTCCATGCGAGCTCGGTCTTGCCATCATCCTCACCGCAGGATGTTATCAAGATTATGTTCGAGCAATCTCTCGCCCGTTGGGGCGCCGCGGCGACAAGCAGGGCTGTCACGGCGCGACTGTATCTGGACTCCTGCTGGCCTGAAACCAGCTGCTGCAGTCGCTTCGCGTGCGTTGTGGCAGCCTGGGGTATTAGCCCGAGGCACGGAACCTTGAGCGCTGCTTCAGCTTCGGCCTCTCCGCGCAAGGTGCTATCGAAGCGTTGGCGGACAAGTATGAATATGCCTCCAATCAGGCCAAACACGACCATGCCGGGCGGAATAAGAAATATTGGCGAAAGAGTCGTTGGATTGGTAGGGGGCCACGCCGCTGAGAGAAGCCTGACTCCGGGGGATGGACTTGCAATACGCCGCATCAAGTCTTGTTGCCGGGTCAAAAGGTCGTTGTAGCGCTGCGTCAGGATGCTGACCTGGGGCTCGAGAGCGCGCAATCCGGAAAGCCGGCCGGCTGTATCGGCCACAACCGCATCCAGGACGTTCTTACGCTGTTGCAGCACCGCTATTTGGGAGCGATAGATGTTCGTCTCGGCAGCGACGCGGGCGATTTCTTGTTCGATCTCACGATCGATCGCATTTCTGACATCCTCATCTGTGGTGCCGTTGGCCTGGCGTCCCAAGAGGTCGGTCAGCACGGGTGATCCGATGGCTTCGGCTAACGAGGAGACCGACGCGCCCCCCTTTCGCAAGTCCTGAATGTGTTGGAGTCGAGATTCCGATGCGGAGAGATCCGCTTTCGACAAGGAGATTTGCTGGGTGAGTTCGATTATCTCTTTGGCGGCATTGTCCGCTGCACCTTGGTCGATCGCGCCATGGCTCAGCCGATACCTCTCAAGACGATCGGTCGCTTCTGCGAGACTGTTTTGTGTTGCTGGAAGTCCGGCAACTATCGATTCAAGTTCCAGTCTGTCCGATGCTTGGCTTTTCCTTGCCAGATCGCCAATATACACTTGGGCGAACGTGTTGGCGATCAAAGCGGCCCGCGCCGGATCGTGATCGGTGAAGCCGACACTGATGACCCTCGATCGCAGCTCCTGGCCGATCCTTATACCCTTACGCAGTATCTTGAGTTCAGCCGCATCTGGCTCTGCCGGAGTGCTTCGCTGCCAAATTTTGGCAAGCAGATCGGCTGTACCCGAGCGCAACTTCGGTGGCTCGTCGCCCGCTGGATTAGCAGCAGAATTTTCGGTGCCAGCATCAATCTTTCTAGTAATGTTGAGAGCGTCCGTTTTGCGCAACGCTGTCACCACGCTTCGCAGATGGCCTTGCGACGAGAGCATGGTTATGTGGTCATCAATGCTGGAATCCACAGCATCCTGAGCAGAGACCAAGCCGCCGGCAGGTCCCGCTCTGCTGGGTGCGTCGACGATCACCTGTGTGGTGGCTTCATACAGGGCAGGCCGTGCAAGACCTGCAAGCCCGGCTAATACACCGCCGGAGATGACCATGGCCAGCAGGAACCATTTTTTTCTTGAGAGGGTAATGAGGAGCTGATGGAGCGGCGTTTGCGAGTCAATCTGCTCGCGTAATGGCCGTTTCATGCGCGGATTGATTTCGCGCATCGGTACGTGCATTTCCGTGACGTGCGGAAGGTGGATGCGGCTAACTATGGACCCTTCCATCTCAAACTCCTGTAAGTTCTGGCAGGCGAGAATCCGTTGCTGACAGCAATGGCCGCTTCGCCTCGTTGCGCCAGGCCTGGAACATCAAAGCCGGCCACAATTCGCGAGTATGGTCGTGTCTGCCATCGGTGTGATCGCGCCAACACGCATCCACCTTTGCAAGGTCGAAAATCCCGTCGCCGGAGAGACGCATATCGCCGACGAGATCGTTGGCCCAACCGCGCAGCGGGCCTCTCAGCCAGATCGCTATTGGAACGTCGAAACCTTGCTTGGGCCGCTCGATCAGCCGCTGCGGAATGTACCGGCGCAGCAACTGACGAAGTATCCACTTACCTTTGCCATTACGAACCTTCGTATTCGTCGGCAGGCGCCAAGCGAATTCGACAACCCGATGATCGAGCAACGGGCACCGCCCCTCGAGGCTGTTGGCCATGCTGGCGCGATCCAGCTTCACCAATATGTCGCCGGGCAGGTATCCGGCCATATCGTCATACAAAAGACGGGACAGCAGCCCATCAAGCCGGTGCTCGACGTGAATTGATGAGGGTGGCTGGTGCAGGCTGAGATTCTCGGTCGATGATCCCGTAAGTCGCCGATACAACTCATCCTCATCGGTCGCAGTGAGCAACTGAGCGAGGCGATCCAGGCGATCGCCGCGCAGCGCATGCCGCGCACGCGCCGAAAGCGGCAGCTTGCCGAAGAGATCGTGACGGACCGCATGAGCCAGTAGCCCAGTGCCTGCCGCAAGCGCCCGACGCAGTGCTGACGGGAGAGCATGCTGTTGTCGCAGCCGGGCCGCCATGAAGTGGCGGGCATAGCCGGCGAAGCATTCATCGCCACCGTCGCCGGACAAAGCAACCGTAACGTGCCTGCGGGCGAGCCGCGCCACCAGCAGGGTTGGTATCTGCGATTCGTCAGCGAAAGGCTCATCCCAGATCTGCGGCAGTTCTGGAATCACGTCGCGCGCTACGGCAGCCGAAAGGTGGAGTTCGGTATGGTCGGTGCCCAGATGGCGCGCGACTTCCGCAGCATGGGGGGCCTCATCGAACCCGCCCTCTCCGAAAGCGATCGTGAACGTGCGCACGGGCTTTTCCGATTGAGCCTGCATCAGGGCTACAACCGTCGAGCTGTCTATTCCGCCCGACAGGAAAGCCCCCAGCGGGACGTCAGCGATCATGCGCTCCCGAACGGCAAGCCGAAGCAGGCCGTCCAGTTCATCGGTGAGTTCCTCGTCGCTGCCGGCGACCTGCTCCGTCCGCCCTTTCGTGGCGGCTTCGGCCAGCGACCACCAGTGTCGAATGCGATGCGACAGGGAGGCGACACTGCGTTCCCCGGAGAACTCAGCGGCCGTTACCGAGAGGACCGAACCCGGCGGCAGCTTGAATACGCCTCGCCAAATGCAGCTGTCATCCGGTACCCATCCCTTCGAAAGCATTGCCGCGGCCGCATCGATATCGAGCTCCTGGCAAAACCCTGGAAAACGGTTGATCGCCTTCAACTCGGAAGCAAAAACAAGTGCATCGCGTGTTGAGGCGACATAAAGCGGCTTTTTGCCCATTCGGTCGCGGGCGAGATGGAGCGTCCTTGTCTTAAGGTCCCATAATCCTAAAGCGAACATGCCGGCGAAACGGGTGAGTGCTTTTTCGAGGCCCCAACTCTCAATTGCGGCGAGCATGACTTCGGTATCGCTGGCGCTCCGAAAATGATGACCTGTACTCTCCAGCTCACGGCGCAAATCACGGAAATTGTATATTTCGCCGTTGAACGTGATGATATATCGGCCGCTTTCGGAATGCATCGGCTGACGGCCAGCCTCCGACAGGTCAACGATGGCCAGCCGCCTGTGACCGAAGGCGACCCCCGATTCACGGTTTACCCAGAATGCCTCGCCATCCGGCCCGCGGTGACGAAGCGCGGACGTCATCTGCTCTATTGCCCTGAGCGGCCTCGTGTCGGCTGAATCGGATGCAAGAAGAATTCCGGCAATACCACACATACCATTACCCCGGATTGTTGGAGATTGCAGAAACTGCTTTCGGCTCACCGGCGACAAGGCAGATTGTTAGCGCAAACCACATGATCGGGTGGCGGATGATCAGGTGCGGCATCCCGAAGATGATGATTGACACCACGAGCGCAAACAGCGCGTCGAGCTTCGCACGCCACACCGACATGATGGCGGCGCTGATTATCCAGACCAGCGCCAGAACCGCAATAAGACCACCTTGAGTGTACAGGTCGAGGATGGTGTTGTGAGCCTCGAAGGGCCGTTCCAGAAATTGCGAGTCGAACACGGATGGGCGCTCGAGATGCGGACCTGGACCAAGCCCAAGCGATCCGGATTCGGCGCCCTTCTCCAACGCTTCGTCCCAGAGATGCACGCGGAGTGCGGCGGTTTCGGCAGTGGCCTCGCCGCCCTTGTCCTTGGTCAGGCCCTTAGCGAAGTTTTCGAGGACGCTCGCCTCCGTTACAGCGTAGGGTGTTATCGCCATCGCCAACGGAAGGATACCGACAAGCAACAGGAGGACGGCTTGCCGTGAAAAGCTGACCCTGTTGCCACCGGTCTTGAGCCATGTCCTGATCCGCAGCCCGAGGAACGTCAGGCAGGTCAGGATGCTGGTGTACAAATAGGTATCGCTCTTTGTCAGCCTCCCGACATAGAAGGTCAGGAACAAGCTAGCGATCCCAAGAAACCTGCCCCATCGATTGCTGGTGGTGGTCGCAAGATGCAAGGCTAGCGGGCCAAAGATTGCGCAGTAGAGCGCGAGCTGGTTTGGATTATGCGACCAGCCGCGAAAGCGGTCCCAGTACCAGGGATCGACGCCACCTTGGGGGATCCAGCCCCAGCCCTGTCCCAGCTGAATGGCAAGGGCCATGTTCGCGATGCCCACAACCCACCAGCCAGCACGACGCAGATGGCGATCAGCCTCGGGTTCTGCAGCGGCAAGGCACGTGATGCTGACCAACAGCAGGTAGGCCATCGTATCGTGCATCAGGCCCGTCAGATATAGAACTGTGGTCAGATAGCCGACGACGGTGCCGACCCCGAGAGCAAGCGCCATGATCGTCCAGAAGCTCGCAAGACGTGTCAGCGCCGGCCTCGTCTCCAGGTGACCGCCAGCAAGCACACGCCCTATCGACAGCATGATCCAAAGCACGAGGAGCAGTTCGCCAATCCCCAAGGGCGACCCAGGAATTTCGAGTTGCACCGCATAGGTCATTGCGAGGCCGCTGGCCAGGATCACGTCCCGCATCATCGGCGCACATCCAATCTGCTTTTCGCAGCACCCTCTCCAAGCAAGATCGGATACGCCGGTCGGGCGAGGCCAGTGTGGGATTTGGCGCTAAGGATATTTTCGTACAGATCGCAATACTGAGCGACCACCCGCGGCAGCGCGAACTGCTCCCGGACAAGTTCGACGGAACGACCGCCCATGATTTTTCCACGACTGCGGTCGGACAGGATGTCAACTAGTCGAGATGCAAGACCATCGGCGTCGTGCGGTTGGACAAGGTAGCCGTTCCATCCATCCTCGACCACTTCATTGCAGCCTGGCATCTTCGAAGCGACGATGGGCAATCCCGCCAGCCCTGCCTCGAGCAGGACGCGCGGGATTCCTTCTCGATATTGTGTGGGGAAGGCGAACACGTCGGCCATGCCAAGAAGGGCTGGAACATCGCGTCGTGGGCCAAGCGCGATGACATGAGGAGCGTGTCGATCGATTTCCGACTTGTCGACTGCAAATGGACCTTCGGACTCCCAAGGGCCGACAAGCACGAAACGAGCATTAGGCCTTTTGGAAAGGACGCGGGGGACTGCTTGAAGCAATACCGGGATGCCCTTCTGGTGGGTCAGCCGGCCCACAAAAATTACGATCTCTGCTGACTGGAGCCCGAATTCCTGGCGCATTTTCGTTGCCGGCGGAGCAAGGTGCCTCGCCATGGCGAACGCATCGACGTCGATGCCAGAACTGCGGATCACTCTTCCTCTGCCGGGTTCAATCAATCGAAAGCGCTTGAAGAAAGCCTCATCGTCCCGATTCTGAAACACCGTCGCTGCCGTCCAGAAGGAAGCAAGCCATTGCAGCCCGCAAAAGATTGGACGCAAGGCCAGAGCCCGCGGTTCCAGCGAGGAGAATGTCCAGCCCAGGCCGTTGATCGTGCGCACGACCGGGACCGTTCCGCGCAGTGAAAGGGGTGCCAGCAGGTTAGGCTTGGTGTCGAAACTTTGGACAATGTCAGGCCGGAGTTCCGCCACCAATTTCCGAATCGCTCTTACGGCGGTCCACTCGCCACTGCCGCTGGCAAATCGGTCGAAACCGTAGCGGCGATGCGGAATGCCATGCCGCAAAAACGCAGCCTCATCGCCGGTCGAAACCGCAGTGACCCGGAAGCCGCTTTCGCGCAGCGACATTAGGAACGGAATCCTCAGGGCGTGATCTTCGCCTCCCACACAAACGAGATGCGGATTCATCCCGAAGCTCCCGTCTGTGCGCCGTGTTTCGGTCGCGTGAAGTAACTACCTTTCGCATCTGCTTTCATGGTTTTGCTTCGTTACTTCTGTGCGCGTGAAAGGGTACGGTAGGAGGAGGTTTGCCTACTGTCCTCGTCTGTTCGAATGAGGTAAACCGCATTGGGATCACGGCCTTACGCATACCGCGAAGCACCTCGACAGCATCTTATGGGTACGCGGATGAATTGCGCCTCGAACTCTAGGGAGTTCTGCCAAGCCGGACTTGCCGCTGATTAAGACAACCAAGAAAGCGCTTCCGACGGTCGTGCGCTGTACGGCTGCTCTACGCTGGGATTCCTAAGCTCCCTGTCCGGGTCCGCGTGCTACCAGGCATAATGATCAGCCCCCCTCAGCCACAACCACTGACGCGACTTGCCGTCTTGCGACCAGCGGATAGGCCGATTCGACCCCTCCGATGTCGGAAACCTGATCTGCCGACCGACATCCCGCAACGAATGTCCCGACGCCTACGAATTGTCCACAACTAATTGGTTGCGGCAATGAGACTGTGGAGGGGCTTGGCTCTTAGATTAAATGTTCGTCTGATTTATAAATTTGGTAGGTTAACAACTAAGTAGAGATTTAATTCACAATTCAATTCCACAACACGCAGGCTACATTTTAGACCAGTAAACTACCGGTTGCCAATTAAATCAGATAATCTGGATAGAGCTACGGACTTAACGCGATGATTTTCTTGATATGCATTGAATATCTCTATTGAGCTTTCTCCTTCCGTGCAGCATTCCTATTGGCGATCAACCATTCTATCAGAGCCTGCAGGTATGTGATTTGGCGCTAATATACACCCTCTAGTAGGCAGACATCCGCGGGGCGCTATCGAATCAAAGAAGGATTATGGGATGGCGACTCTGCACTACGCCTCGGGTGGATCCGCCACCGAAATCGCAACCGCCGGGTTCAATCTGGCTGACGTTCAGTACGTTTCGCTGGTCAACGC